>JBMYJC010000250.1:0-3756 GCA_049594055.1 Luteibaculum sp.
GGGACAGGCTTAATTACTATTTCAGCGCACCAAATTCCATTGGTGAATTGGAGTTTTCCGAAATTTCTATCTATCCCAATCCCACCGAGGACATCATTATCTTTAAGAAAAATCAAGGAGCTGTTGCCTTTCAAATTTATGACCAGTCTGGACGATTGGTAATGAAAGGTAAAAACCTTGATGGAAGCCTAAACATTGAAAAACTTGCTCCAGGTACTTATACGCTATTGGTTCAGCAAGCTTCGCTGAGCTACTCGGCTCAAATACAAAAGCAATAAATAACAGGTTAGTTGGGCTTTTCTATCGAAATACAGCTTGAAAAGCTATTCCAGTTCCATTTCTCATAAAATTGATAGGCATTTAAACCTTAATACTCATGAAGCAATTAAGCACAATTTTATTCTTGCTGGGAGCGCTAGTAACATACTGCCAACAACAGCAAGAGCTCCCTTTCCACCATGGATTAAGCCCATTGCAAAAGGCGGTGACAAAATCTAAAACTGTAAATCCAGGGTACTTTAAAACTGGAATATTAAGACTTGATAGTGTTAAGGTAGATTATAATATAACCGACCCCCAGCCATGGAACTATCGCGATACCTACACTTACAATTCGGTAGGGTTAACGCAATCCAAACACGAATGGGAAAATGATGTGTCTTGGGAACATTTCCATTACAACGATTTTGACTCCATAATTAAGGTAGTAGGAAGCGAGATTTATTCCGGAGATACCTTCGAGTACCGACAGAATATTATCGACTACGACACAGAAAAAAGAAGGGTTAAGGAAAACTATATTAAGTACAGTTATTTGAGGGGAAAGGACACAAGTCAAATTAGAAATTCGCATATATACTACACTGGCGCATCCAAGCTTCCAAGTCACAGAATTGACAGCATTAGAAGCTATCCAAGCCTCGTCTGGAGGGTTTACCGGACGGATTACAGTTACAACGCCAGCAACCAAGAAACCTATAGTGTAGAAACCAACCTTATCAGTGGAGATACGATTTTTGAAGTCAATACCTGGTACACCGATGGGAAGTACGCGGGCTCAAAGTCTGTGAATTTTGATCAAGTCAATATTGATTCCTTTCACTATGACAACGGTATTTTACTTCAAGCTGATTTTTATTACGGAAGTGAAACTGTTCCATTTCATCAAGAAAGCAGAACATCCATAGAGTATGACCAGAATAATTTAGCAAGGTTTCTCTATTTATGGGGTTATGATGAGGATGCGCAAGAGCTACGGATTGTAGCCCGTTACCGCATACAAAAAGACAAAGGAAAAAAATCGGATTACCCCAGCATCCTCGAAGCCGAAGACCATAGTTTTTTGTCTGAATTGACGAATACGGTAATTGAACAAATGGACCAGGAAGTATTTGAAAACGATTGGACTAAGGTTGGTGAAGAAAATTACCATTACTCTTTAAGCAGTAACATTAATGAAAAGAGTGCGGTTTTTATTCAGGCTTTTCCAAATCCCGCCCAGAATTCAATCCAGTTTTCTGAGATTTCTGGCTCTGTTAGTTATACCGTGTTTGATCAAGCCGGGAGAATCGTTCTTCAGGGAAAAAGCTCAACCGCTAAAATTCCTGTTTCCATACTAAAACCGGGTACATATCACCTAAAAATGAGTACTTCAAATCAAACTTATTCTGCTCGTTTTATTAAAGAGTAAAAACTGCGTATAACTAGCCCCCTGTTTAAATGGGATAAACCCTGGCAAACCCCTTCCCAAAATTCTGGCGAAGGGGTTTCTTTTTTTGTTGAAATTCATGGTACTTTCCGACACTTTACTACGCGTACCATGACCGAACAAAATAAAAAGCATCCCGCCAGTGCCATGATGTCTGAAGGACATCAACCAGAAAAGTCTCTCTGGTCCATAAAAGCACCCATATACCAGAGCTCTACCTTTGCCTTTGAGAGTGCCGAACAAGGAGCCGCCTTTTTCAGAAAAGCCTATGCTGGCGAAAAATTTGAAGGTGACAGCTACATATACAGCCGTTTAGGACACCCCAATCTGGACATAGCAGAGAAGCGATTAAAATTATGGGACAACACAGAAGACTGTGCCATTTTCGAGAGTGGCATGGCGGCCATTAGCACAACTCTACTTTATTTCCTTAGGCCTGGAGATTACCTCGTTTATAACAAACCCATATACGGTGGAACGGACAGCTTTATTCGCAGATTTTTAGAACCCTTTGGAATAAAAGCCATTAGTTTCTATGCCGATGAAGACTGGACCAGTGTGGAAAAGCGTATTCTAGAACATCCACACAAGGAAAAAATTCGGCTGGTTTACATAGAGACTCCCGCAAATCCCAACAATGCCTTGGTAGATTTAGCGGCCTGTTCTAACCTTTGCAAAGCATTGGGGCCAGAGCTTCCGCTATTGGTTGACAACACTTACATGGGTCCCCTATTTCAGCAACCCACTCTTCAGGGTGCTGATATTGTTCTTTATTCCGCTACTAAATACATTGCTGGCCACAGCGATCTTATTGCCGGTGCTTGTTTAGGAAAAAAACAACACCTGGAAGGCATAAAAAAAATGCGAGGATTATTGGGATGTACAGCTTCCCCACAAACCGCATGGCTTTTAAGCCGAAGCCTTGAAACGCTGGAAGTGAGAATGCAGCGCCAAAATACCACTGCTAAAAAGCTTGCGGCATTCCTGCAACAACATCCTAGCGTGCAGAGGGTTAGTTATTTAGGACTCCTTCAAGAAAATACCAGGGAACACAGTATTTACAAGCAGCAATGCACAGCTCCTGGCGCTATGATATCCTTTAACCTAAAAGGAAATAAAGAAAAGACCTACCAATTTCTCAATGCTTTAACTTTAATAAAACTTGCCGTAAGCCTAGGATCAACCGAGAGTTTAGCTCAACACCCGGCAAGCATGACCCATTCCGACATACCTATTGAAGACCTCAGGCGCATGGGAATTGATGATAATTTGATTCGATTATCAGTTGGATTGGAGCACCCCGAGGATCTAATTGCGGATTTAGACCGGGCTTTAACTCAAGCGCTTTAAAGTCACATTTATTGCTTTCATCAAACAACTGGAAAACTTCAATAAAAAAAATACGGTGAATCCAACACTTACAATTATTTTGCCCTAAACCCGAAATACATGGATTCATTCTTTTCCGGACTCTTTAATTATTGTCATCACAGCAATACAGAATTAGCTCTTCATATTCTAAATCACCATAAACAGGTGGATGAGGAGGTTTACGGCTGGATGAGCCATATTTTGTGTGCCCACAATATCTGGAATGCCCGGATTTTGAAGCACGAACCCGAACACGAGGTTTGGGATAAGCTGGATAAAGAAAAGTGGATTGAAATTGATACCAGAAATGCTGAAATAACGCGCTACATTATGGGCCAAATGGATTTGCATGGCACTATAGAGTATAAGAGCACCAGCGGGATCCCCTATAAAAACACGGTGAAAGACATCCTATTTCATGTCATTAACCACAGCACTCACCACAGGGCTCAAATTGCCAGTTCCATGAGAAAATCTGGGATACCAGGATTAAAAAGTGATTATATTTTCTACAAACGCGAGCTCACGAGAAAAATATAGACTAAGGCAGCTTGCTTAAGAGGTCATTCAAAAAGTCTTCCTCCGTGGTTTCTACCAACTCAATGTTCCGTGTGGTGAAAGCACGGGTACTGTCCTGGTAAATTTTCCCGAAAGCATCAATTCCCTCGAAAGATCCA
>JBMYJC010000251.1:0-3751 GCA_049594055.1 Luteibaculum sp.
GGCAAAGCCCAAATATGTGCCTATTTGTAAACTTAAAACAAGCCGGTTGTAACGAATGCTATGGCTCATATGCAAACCGCTTTGAAAATTGTCTAAAGACCGAGTTTCTTTATCGTTTCTCTGTCTAACATCTTTAACTGAGCTATCGAAAAATAAATCGGCACCCAAACCCAAACTATAGCTATGACTTAAGCTGCGTTTAAATTCTCCTGAAAGGGAAGTAGTGGAATAAAAATCAGAAGATAAAGCCCTGGAAAATTTCCCGCCGTGCTTAAAAACAGGTAGTATTCAGAATGATTTTCATGCTGTGGAATAGTGGTGGCCTCTCTGTTTGAAGTTTCATTTAATTGATAGCTAAGACCCATAAATGCTGTGAGCGTATTGACCCCCAAATTAGGTTCACTGGTATTGCCATTCGAAAAGTGATCAAAAGCCAATCCACTTGATAAAGCAAGTCGATCCATCAAATCAATTTTAGCACCGAAGCGCATATTAAAATGAATATTGAAATGGGAACCCACAGCCACATTCAAATAATTCTCTTCGGGGTGATATTTACGTGTGGCGTACCCCAGTCCTATCCCTGTTCGATTATATATCTGTAGCCTGCCCTTTTTAGAAAAGTAATAGGTGAAAAAACCGGTTAAGGCCACTTCCTCGCCAAAAACCTCTTTGTTTCCCAAGGTGGAATAAAACAGTGCTGCCCCAAACTCGGGGTAGTTGTAAAGCGCTTCCCAGAAGTTTTTTCCCTGCGTTCTTTTGGAATAAGCCAGCTCTATGGCTTGCACAGGATCTGTGGTAACGTAATTCACAAAAGAGTATTCTGGTATCGCATAACCCCGGTGGTAACTCATTTGGAACTGTTTGCTGCTTTGGGCCTTTATGGGACAAAGTGCGGAAAAGAAAAACAGCGCAGAAATCACCAACCGCAAAGAAGCGAATCCATGCCGCTTAGAGATCCTTGAGCAGCGCATCAGGGAAGCAATTCCAAATTTTTGGTTTTAGAAAAATCTCCCAGTTGGGTGTTGATCATAAATTGAACAATGGGCTGCTGGATATAACTTCCTGCCCTTATTTGATCGTATTGATCCATAAAACCTAGATGGAAAATTGTTTTGGGATCTAAGTGAAAATCTAAGCCTACATAAAACCAGTTTCGGGTAAAACTGCGTGGGCGCAAGCCTTCTAGTTGATTGATCCACAACTCGTCAAAAACTGTAAAATCTACCTGTTGTCCACCCAATTTAAAAAGCGGGTAAGTAGCCGTTAAACGATATCGAAAGCGATTATTAAAATTATAAGCACCCGTCTCTGCTCCCTCCTGTGTAATCGCTATACTTTCTATAAAGCGTTCTTCTTGCCTAAAACGATGAGAAATACGTATACCCACAATTTCGTGGAAGAGCATCACCTGTTGCCATACATTGTGTTCGGTTGTGGGCAAAGCCGCAGGTCTTGGACCAGAAGGCCAATTCCTTATGTAGGAATACCCAGCGCTTAGGACCAGCGATTTATTTAATTGATAGTTTAGGGCCGGACGTAAAATAAAGGTGGATTTCTCGGTAAAAGGTTTGGTTTGCCTGTGGTGGATTTCGTTGCTCACATTCCATTTACTGGAAATTTTTGCCGTGTTTAACCAAAAAAACCACGTATTTAACTTGCCATTGATGGTATTTACTTGCGCCTGGGCACAAATACCCAAAAACGCAAGCAAAAGAAACAAGAAGCTTTTTTTCATGGAATCCAAGTCTAAGCGCGAAAGTAAAAAATGCAGATTACTGAACAGTTAAAAGGCTTTGTCCATAGTGCTCCACTGTTGGAAGCGGAATATTTTTATCCCTTCCAAGCCTTTGACCTAATTCCCCCATCTGAGGAAATACATATTCCCACCCTGGAAAACACCTTTAAACTGGGAAAGCGGGCGGAAGATTTGTTGGAAATCTACTTAAACCACTCGGGTTACAAGGTGCTTGCTAAAAACCTCCAACTCATAAGGAAAAAAGAAACGCTGGGTGAATTGGATTTTTTGGTGCAAAACCACGCTGGAGAGGTTCTCCATATTGAGTTGTCTTACAAATTATACCTCAACTTCCCTGAATTGGGTAGCGGGCTAGGTTCCTTTTTAGGCCCCAATTTGCGCGACAGCCTCCAAAAAAAGACGGAACATTTAAAAAGCCGTCAATTGCCCATTCTACAGCAGAAACAAGCTTTGGAGATCATAAAAGAGCACACAGGTATAAAGCAAATTAAAGCGAGTTACTATGTCCTGCTTGGACAAATTTATTTGCCGCATTTAAAGCCCGTGCATTTACCCCAATGGATTAACCCTTCCTCCATCTCGGGCATTTGGGTGCATTATAAAGAATTAAGCCAATGGCAGGATGCAAGATTTGTACTACCCCCAAAATTGAATTGGTTAGTAAATCCGAAACTTGATACAGACTGGTGTTCGTATCAAGAATTGTTGCCGGAATTGGAAAAGTTAATTTCCCGAAAAAAAGCGGCTTTAATTTGGGTGGAAGACGATAAGGGTAAGATCTTTAAGGTTTTTGCAACCTGGTACAAAACGGCTTTATGAAAAAATATCTCTTACTTCTCTCTTTGCCACTTTTTGTAGGACTTGCCTGCTCTCAGGCAGAATCTGGCACTTACAGTAAAAAAGAACTTGATTTACAAGGCACGGACACCGCCTATTTTGCCAGTGGCTGCTTCTGGTGTGTGGAAGCCATCTTTGAGAGCGTTAAAGGCGTGGAAGAAGTTGTTTCAGGGTATTCGGGTGGAAAGGAAAAGAACCCCAGTTACCGAGAGGTAGCTTCTGGTTCAACCAGTCATGCAGAAGCTGTACAGGTGTTTTACAACCCCGAGATTGTAAGCTTTGAAACCCTTTTAAAGGTCTATTACGGCTCGCATAACCCCACCACGGTAAATGGCCAACACCCCGACTACGGTACGCAATACCGGTCTATTATTTTTTACAGCAACCCGAAAGAAAAAGAATTGGCCGAGGCTTATAAAAAAGAAGTTGCTAAAGATTACATCGATCCCATTGCAACAGAAATCGTTGCCTTCGAAAAATTTTGGCCTGCGGAGGATTATCATCAGGATTACGAAAAGAAAAATCCAAATCAACCCTATGTGCGTTCCGTTTCTATTCCTCGCTTAAATCGTTTTAAAGAAAAATTCCCTGAGCTTTTAAAATAAGGCCCCAAGCCCCTCCTAGCTTAGGCCCCTCCTAGCTTAGGCCCCTCCTAGCCTCCCCAAAAGGGAGGAAAAGCCCACCTAGCCTCCCCAAAGGGGAGGAACTTAGTTTATAGGTCAAATCACCAATTCAGCGAATAAACAAATCACCAGAAAAGGAGACACTCTTAAGGTTGTCCCGTAACAGGGTGCTTCCCTACGAGCTCTCAGCTACGAGCTCTGAACTTTCACTTCCGGCTTTTAGCTTCAGGCTTCCAACTTTTCGCCTTTTCAACGTTTCAACTCATCAACACTTCAGCCTTTCAGCTTTCAGCTTGGTGCTTTTAGCCTTCAGACATTCAACTTCTCAACTTTTCCGCTTTCAGCTTTTAGCTTGGCGCTTTCAGCATTGGCCTATTCAACTGCTTCTGGTTCTTTCCAGTCGCCATGTGATTTGATGAGCTCAATAAGTGCATCCACTGCTTCTGCTTCTGGTACGTTGCGCGTAACCACTTCCTTTTCTTTGTATAGGGTGATTTTTCCAGGTCCTGTTCCCACGTAACCGTAATCTGCA
>JBMYJC010000252.1:0-3721 GCA_049594055.1 Luteibaculum sp.
TCTATTTGCCTTGACCATGATTTTTGGCGAAGGAAAACCACAGGTGGAAAAGCACATGATTAGCGACTACATGCACGTTACGGTTTTCCCCATGGCCATTCCTTCTATTGCATCCCCAGGAGCCATTATGGCCGTGGTCCTGCTAACTGATAATCATGTTTACACGCTTCAAGAGCAAAGTATTACAACGGCCTTGGTCCTCTTGGTGGTAATTTTAACTGGCCTTCTGCTATTGGTTGCCAATAAGGTTCAGCGATTAATTGGAGAGTATGGAATTACCGTGATTAGTAAGATAATGGGGCTTATACTGGCTTCTTATGCCGTGCAGAGTATACTAAGCGGCCTCAAGAGCTTTTTCACGGTTTTGCACTAGTGGGCGTTGGGTAATGCTGGTATTACTTTCTCCTTGTGATTTTTTTCGGTTCTTGTCTTGTATCAAAAACATCAACCACCTCTACACGATTATTGATTTGGTTTATCCAATAAATCACTTTGTAATTTTTGTAAAGCAAATACCGGAACTCGTTTTCTCTATGATCCAGTAGGGGTTCAACTTGACCAATTTTTGGCTTTTTTCGGAGCTGAAGTGTCTCAGTAATAATTGCCGTTACAAGCCTTTTAGCAACTTCTTTACTTGCATTATCCAAATAATAATTGTGGTTTTCTGCAGTTCACTTTTTGCAAACGCAGTCCAAACCACGTTTAACTCCATTTTTTAATCTCTTTTAGAATTTGCTCTCCATTTGTAATCCGCGAAGCCTTAGCGTCTTCCAACGATTTGTCAATGCGAGCATCAAGCTCATCAATTGTAAAACGTTTTGCCTTGACTCCTTTATCGGGCATTATTAGAGCCTCTATTCGCTCGAGTAACTCCACATTTTGGAGTTTGAGCAGCTTTTCAATAAGGTGAAGCTTTCTGGCCTGAATGTCCATAGGGTAAAGTTAATCAATTACTTTGGGTCAGTGCGATGGTCGTCTTATTCCTACTGAAGTCGGTCGACATTTGGGCACCTGTGCTATAGTATAGGCAGTTAATCGTAATGAAACCTGCATTTCGCAATTAAAATTTCAGCTTCTCCTACCTTGTAAATTAAACGACGGGTGTCATCTATTCTTCTACACCAGAATCCCCTGTACTTGTGTTTAAGAGGCTCGGGCTTTCCTACTCCATCAAAAGGATTTCTGCTTATTTCCTTTAAAAGGGCGTTTATCTGTTTCAGTTTATTTTTGTCCACCTTTTTCCAGTAGAAATAACCCTTTCAAGACCCCTCAGGAAAGATGTATTTCATGAGTCAATTAGTTTTTTATGCTACCGCTGTTCTCGTTTAGCTTTCTAATTGCTGAGTCTAAGCGTTGCTCGTTTTTCCGGGAGGAAAGCTCATAACTGGTAGCCGCTAAGGAATTATATTCTTCCAAAGACATAATCACGATCCCTCTATCCTTGCCACGGTTAATAATTAAGGTTTCAAAATTCTTTGTAACCCTATCCAAATACTTGTTAACGTCTTTGCGGAAAACAGAAATGCTAATGGTGAACACGGGTTCAATATTTTATTGAAAAATGTAAGTATAAAAGTATCTAATCCCTCAGGTTTCTAGGAGCTTCCTTCCCAGGTGATGGGGAAAAATCACTTGGACTCCAACAACTTATTATACTCCCGGTAATAGCCCTCTGCAGTTTTATCCGTGTGAAATTCGCTTTGCATGTAAGCCTTAGCCGCTTTCGCCATTTCCTCCCTAAACTCGGGTTCATTGTAATAGCGCATTAGCCCATTTGCCAAGGCTTGTGCATTCGCTTTGGGAACTACCAATCCGCATTTTTCGTTGAGTACCAGGTTTTTGTTGCCCGGAATGTCGGTGATAAGCGGGGCGGTGCCCAAACTCATGGCCTCAATAACGGCTTTGGTTATGGCCTCACCGTACAAACTGGCCAGTACAAAGCAATCTGCAGATTTATCAATAGACAGTGCATCGCTTCGAAATCCCGTAAAAATTACGCGCTCTTTGGCCGGGCCTTTAGCCACAATTTCTTTTACCTCTGGCGTATCCAAGCCTTTTCCAACCAAGAGCAAATAAATGGGTAAGTCGGATGGTATAAGATTCATGGCTTCCACCAGATAGGGAATACCCTTCATGGGTCTGGTATTTGCCACACAGCAGGCCACAAATGCATTTTCTGGTAAGGCAAATTCCTTTTTCAAATCAATTGCTGGAATTGCCTCGTACCAATTAGGGTGATGCCCCTTGCGGATGGTAACAACCTTGTCTGGATTCCAAAAAACGGCTTTCCTAAGATGATCTTCTACAGCTTCTGCAATGCAAAAGATCTTATCCACTCTAGGATGCAAAATAGGCTGTGGGATCATACCAATGAATATTTCCGGCATAACCGCGGTACAAGCAAATTTTCACATCGAGCCCTTTGCTTGCTGCTAAGCCGTTTATGGTAGCCTTTGAGTTAAACAAATGAAGAATGTCATAGCCTTTGGTTTTAAGCATTTGGCGAAGCGTTTTCCTAAACTGCGGCTCGTACTTTTTCTCTGGGTGGATGATGCTGACTTGCATTCCCGCTTTTCTGAAATCTTCGGTTAGTGGACTTTCGCCATCTGTTATAACATCTACCTGTACATCTGGGCGCTTCTGCAAAGCCAAAAAAATAGAGGCTTCTGGGCGGGCGGGTAAAACATTCTTGTATCTGCTGATCACTAAAATTCGCATGGCAAATTGCTCTTGACGCGCTAAACTAGTAATCCGTGGATAACTTTGTTAAAAGGCCATATCCACCTGAAACAAATAGCCTTGCATTATCTTTAATTTAGCGAGAGGATTAAGCAACCCAGAATTTATGTTAGCACTTTTTGGAAAGAAAAAAATTGCCGAAGCCAATGTTGCCAACATCCTTGTCAATTACATTTTCCGCTGCGTAGAAAATGGTTTTGCAGATTTAGTAGAAATAATTGAGCACACCCCAGAATTCACAAGCGTACCCCAGGTAGACCCAAACGATGTTGAGGATTTATTAATGATTGTTTTGGTGGGAAACCTCAACTTCTTGCCCATTTATTTTGAGTCCCAACAAGAACAAAGCCTAAGGGATTTAGTGCTGGAAAAATTTGCCAACGCTACAGAAATTGAGGTAAAAGCCTTAGAAACGAAAGTAAAGGAGTACAAAGACTTTATGGTGCGCGTCAATCATCCTTCTAAAAACATGATTTATGCCATGTCTAAATCTTTCTTTCGCAAATACGGCTTAAACGATTACCAGGAAGATTTTTTTAAGTCGCAGAAGGTTCCCAACCCCATGTTTCAAAAGCGCCTGGATACGGTGATGACCCAGTTTATTTTTAACTGGGAAGAATTTATTGGCAAGTATAAGATTACTCAGTAGTTACTGTTTGCTCAGCGTAGCTTGAGCTACGCTGAGTTATCTCTCCATCTTTTAGCTGGTGAAAAGCGATCGGTCAATTCGATTAAAATTGAGGAGACATTCGAATCTGGAAGGCAGGCTTGGCAAAAAACCATATTCCAGAGCACATTACATTAATCGTTGTTCTGTGGATTCCAAATTGCCCGGTTCTAATGACCTCGAAACACTTCTTGTAAGGGTATAGGGTAGCGAATCAACTTGCAGGGTTGGTTTTGTGCATATAATCCGATTTTTAGGCCTAATTTTATGATTGAATTCGGTATATTAGGCGTAATATTTAGATTTTAAATATGT
>JBMYJC010000253.1:0-3708 GCA_049594055.1 Luteibaculum sp.
AATTTTCAATTTCTCCCAAATTAAATAGAACTGCTCGCCTTCTATAACAAAAGTCATTTGCTCCGTAAACTCATGCTTTTCTGGCTTGCAGCTTACACGCAGTTTATCCTTTTTAGGATCGTGTTTGTATGCGCCCCATTGATCGGCATCACTGTTAAAGATTGCGGTCCAGGCAGCCCCTTTTTCTGGAACCAGGAAAAACGAATAGCTACCCTTTGCCAGTCCTTTGCCGTTAATGGCTACATCTTGGTCAAAACTTATCACCGTAGCTTCGTTTGCTCCGGCCCGCCATATTTTACTATAAGGCACTAAATCTCCCCATATTACTCTCTCGCGAACCGAAGGCTGGCTGTAAGCAATGCTAAGCTCTACCCCGTCTATTGAGCCAGAAACCGTATCTGGTGGACTAACTCTTTCCTGCATTTTTTGGGCAAAAAGCCCAAGCGAAAAAAGCCACAAAAGGCTTGCGAATAGATATTTTATCATGATGATCTGCTCTTTGGAATGTGAATATATGTTATCTATCTAATCCTTGAATTCCTTAATAATCAATTAATGCTAAAAGTCTTGTTTTGCGGACATATTTAAGCTTAAATGCGTTTTAAAGATTTTAGTTTTCGTTCCTTGGGAAGTCGACTTGCGGGCTCATATTTTGTTTTAATAATCATTTTCGTGTCATGGGCTTTGTTTTTTGGACTGGTTCAAAAAAATAAGACGGAAATTCATCGTTACGAGAATTCTCTTGTTCACCTCGAGAATGAGTATTTATCCTTTAACCGCGATATCCAGGAGTTAATCCTTGTTGGTTACACAGAAAATGAATTTTACAAAACCAATGGATACCACTTTAAGCAAGTGGTGCATAGTCACAATACCAAAATGGATTCCCTCATCGGGCAGATTGGGGAATTGAGTAAAGAATTTAACCTGGATATAGACCAAGAATTGTCTGAGGTACTTGAATTAAACAAGTCCTTATACGAAACCCTGGACCGATTAAAATCGCTAATTCTAAGGCGTGGGTTTAGGGATTATGGTACAGAAGGCCTAATGCGGGCCTACGCTCATATTCTTGAGGAAAAAAGAGCATTGCCGCTGGCCAGCTTGCTCCAATTGCGCCGGCATGAAAAGGATTTTTTGTTGCGTGGAGACTCCGTTTATGTAAATTCTTTCAATAGCCTGCATAGCGATTTGATGCTTCGTTTACAGAATACCCTGGCACAAGATCAGCTCGATTTACTTGAAAAATACGCTAAGGAATTTAACCAATTAGCCAATTTAGATGCGGCCCTCGGTTTGCGATCCCAAACGGGGATTTATCAATCTATTCAGGGAAATATTAAGGATTTACGTCAGCAAATTGCTGGAGTAATTTCCCTTTCAAAAGCTAGAATAGAGCAAAAAATAGCTATCAACAAAAACTTGCTCATTGCAATAAGCCTACTAGGTTCTTTGGGCGTGGTAATTTTCTCTATCATCATGTCTCGCTTGCTCTCAAAAGACCTGAATACCCTTGCGAGAAAAATGAGGTTTTTTGGAAAAAACGAGTTTCAAACAGAATTTAAAAACAGGCAAAAGTCCGCTAGCATTTTAGAAGTTCAGCGCTTGAACGACCAGTTTAATGAATTGGGTAAAACCCTCCGAGATAAAATCTCTGAACTGGAGGAAGCAAAAATTAAAGCAGAGCAAATATCCAAATACAAAAGCATGTTTTTAGCCAACATGAGCCACGAGATCAGGACTCCATTAAATGGCATTGTTGGAATGGTTCACGTGATGCAAAAACAAGTACTAACTCCCCAGCAGCAAAGATATATGGAGGTTATTGCTTTTTCTGCTGACCACCTTTTATCGCTGGTAAACATGATTTTAGATTACTCCAAAATAGATGCTGGTAAGATGGAGTTAGAGGAGTCCAGTTTCAATTTATCCGGGGATTTTTCAAAAGTGTTTGCCTTATTTAAACCTGTTGCTCAAGAAAAAGGTATTGCATACGAGTACTACAGCAATCTTCCCGATCATTTCCCAGTCCTTGGAGATTCATTGCGCATTCATCAGATATTGATTAACCTGTTGAATAACGCGCTTAAATTCACCGATAAGGGTCTGGTGAAGCTATCTCTGGTGCTGAAGGACGAAGACCTGGAAAATTGTACTGTTTTGTGCAAGGTTGAAGACAGTGGAATAGGAATAGCAGAAACCAAAATTCAAGGGATTTTAGAAGCATTTGAGCAAAGTGATAAGTCTACAACGCGGCAATATGGGGGCACTGGGTTGGGCTTAACTATTTCCAACCAGCTCCTAAACCTCATGAATAGCCAATTGAATATCTCCAGCACGGAGGGTAAAGGCTCCTCTTTTTCTTTCTGTTTACAATTGAAAAAGTCCAAGCTAATCCAGAGTGAAGGAAATATCTTAGAAAACGTATCAAACGAAGAGAGCTTCAAGGTTCTGGTGGCAGAGGACAATTTTGTTAACCAGGAAGTTATTCAGGTGATGCTGGATATGTATCCAGTAGAAATTAATATTGTTGATGATGGTCTCAAGGCTTTAGAAGCCTTTCAAGATGGAGACTTCCACCTCATTCTTATGGATCTGCAAATGCCAGTATTAGACGGCTGGGAAGCATGCAAACAAATCCGTGAGAGTGAAAAATACCAGAAAAATCCAATCCCAATTGTGGCCGTAACAGCAAATGCTTTTAACAGCGATAAGGAAGAAGCTTTGCGATGGGGATTTACCGCATTTCTAGGCAAACCCATTCAACCAGATGCATTGGAAAAGCTTTTATCCAAATTCGGGGTGCAGCAAAGGCAAATGGTGTAGAATCTAAATGAGAAAAAAAGCCAGGAATATGAGCAATAGAACGATGGCTACTAACATTAAGCCTCGCTGTATAGAAGGGCTTTCAGCAAATTCGTATTCGCAGTACATACATACTTGATCCTTTGCCGGCACTTCCAGACCGCAGGAGGGGCACTCTCTAGTCTTGGCCATGATAGTAGCTAGATTTCATGGAATTCAGCGAATCCACCAGATCATTGGGAACAGTTATACTGAGATTGTAGTGCTTTAGCAACCATTTTCCGTCAATCAACTCCACTACTCCACTTCCCCGACAATCTTCCATCCAAGTGCTAAGGCTTTCATCAAACCAAGCCACTTTTCCAGATTGGGAAAAATTCCAGTAGCGCTTTACAACCCTAAAATCCCAAGCCTTTCCTTTGTCAAAATAAGGTTTGCAAAAGCTGTAAAACTCGCTTTTAGTCCATCGCTCAGTAGAGTCTGTGCCCAGGAAAACAAAGTCCTCGGCACAGACTGAGAAATAATCTTTCAAACGAGCTTCGCTGGCTGCTAAATGCCAGGCATCCATTTGCAAGTTTAAATGGCGTTCCCTTAAGGTAGGATTAGCCCATTCTGGGTTAATCTTTTCCTCAGAGGCACAGGAAATGAGAATTGCAATAAATAGAAACGCGAGAACTCTAAGATTCATGGATTTTAACTTCCAAAATTTTATCTCCTGCTTTAATATCATCAATAACATCCAAACCCTCAACCACTTTTCCAAAGCATGTATGGTTTCCATCTAAATGAGCCGTGTTTTCTCTGTTATGACAGATAAAAAATTGAGAACCCCCAGTATTTCTACCAGCATGCGCCATACTTAGCACGCCTCTCTCGTGGTGTTGATTTCCCCCATCTAATTCG
>JBMYJC010000254.1:0-3684 GCA_049594055.1 Luteibaculum sp.
ACGGTTTTTACACGGCATACAGAATTCCTAACGTTTACCGGGCACAATCACAATTCTTGTACAAAGGAGACCAGAACGAGATGATGAACGCTCGTTACGGAGCAAATCCATATATGTATCGGGGCACAGATGGCGAAAACCAAAAAAGGATTATTACTTCCTATGATTTGGTTGGGGATGTCATTGATAGAATGAACTTTGAGATTTCCTATTATGTGGTTGGTAGATTACGGAAAACTATTCAATACCCGAGTACGGCTTTTAAAATTCAGGTCGACACGATCAACGATGAGATGGTGGGGGTTCCTATTTTATTTGAGTTTACTAAGGAAGTAATCCGTACCAGTTATGTTTTAAATAGACAAGAAATTGTTGAGGAATTCCCATATCAACCAACACTTTCGGGTAATCGATTTCAGTTTCAATTTATACCAGATCGAGGCGATATAGAATCCTACAAGAGTTACTTAAGCACCTACGAGGTAGTTGTCAATTCTAGAAATAGCCTGATCAATCAATTCCGAAACAAACTCAATGTTAACACCCAGGATCGTAGTTCGGTAATCACGGCTTCAATTAACGATCTTAGCGTAGAACGAGCCATTGATTTCCTGGATACCTTGGCGGTAGTGTATGCCAATTTTTCTACGCGTATGAAACGCGAAGAAAACAAGCGTTCGCTTGAGTTTATTGAGGATCAGATCGCAACGGTAACTGCATCTATCAACCAGAGTGAGTACGAGGTGGAAGGGGTTAAGGAGGCAAAATCCATCATCAACCTTACCGCAGAACAAACCAGGTATAATACCAAATTGATTGAGTACGAGGATGCATTACTGCAGCTCCGTATGAAACGTCAGCGATTGCAACAGTTAAAAGATTATCTGGATGCTGCCAATGAACAAAACTTTATGCCGCCCTCCATTTACATTCCAGAGGGAGACGAGTTCTTAAAATCCAAGTTGGAGGAGTTGTACAAGAACTTAAAAGAGCGGGAAGCATCACTCTTTGATAAAACTCCCGAAAACCCACTTGTGGTTAGAAATAAGCAACTCTTTAAGAATGTTCAGAAGGAGTTATCAGAATACATAGAAAAGACCTTAACCGCCTTAGAGCAAGAACGCAGAGAGATTGAGGGAAGAATAAATAAATACGAGAATTATTTGCGCTCTTTACCGCAGTCTCAAAGAGAGATCTTAAACATTGAAAGGAGAATTGCTGTAAATGAAAAACTATACAATTACCTCTTAGAACAGCGCGCTACCAAAATTATTGAAGGTGCTAGTATTAATCCGGAGTTCGAGATTTTGGATAGTGCTCGTTCCTTTGGTGTGGTAGGACCTCAGCGCTCAAAGATGATCCAGAATTACACCCTATACGGATTGGCCATTGTACTGGCCATTGGGGCAATTCGCTTCTTTTTCCTGGATAAAATAGAGTCCTTAAAGGAAATGCAGGACAACACCAGTAAAAATGTCTTGGCTGGAATCCCGCGTTTCAAAGAAATTATGGGTTTTTCCGATCCGGATTATATGAATTCAGATCAAGCCTATGCCTTTAGAAAATTGCGAACCAGCGTCCAGTTTTTGGCCAATTCGCAGCAAAAGGAAGCCGAACTTATTTTGGTTACTTCCATGTATCCCTCCGAAGGAAAAACCTTCGTTTCCTCTTCCCTGGGTAATTTGCATAGTCTTTCTGGTAAAAAGGTGGCCTTAATAGATTTTGACCTCCACAAACCCAACCTACACAAGCAGTTTGGCCTGGATAAAAACATTGCTGGGCTCTCTATGGTGCTAACCGGTCATGCAAGTTTTGAGGAATCTTTCCAGGAAGTTTCGCCAAACTTGCACGTATTAACATCAGGACCACTTCCACCCAACCCCTCCGAATTGGTGATTCGCGAAGAAACCATCCAACTACTTCAGCAACTGAGACAGGAATATGATGTGGTTATCGTGGATACGCCACCTGTGGTGCCAGTAACCGATGCGAAAAACCTGATGAAATTTAGTGACGTGAATATTGTGGTATTGAATCAAAAGCACGCATCGCGCAGAAATTTGGGTGCAATAGAAGATTTAATCACCGAGGTGGGAGAGGCGAATACCGGTATTGTTTTTAATGCTATAAAAACCCCGCCACTGATGGCATTATATGGGAAATATGCCTACAAGTATGGCTATACATATGGGTACAACTATGGTTATGGTTATGAATATGCTTACCGCTATGGTAAGTCTAGAAGCAAGGATTAATTCATCCCCAAGAACAGTTTAATTGATTGAAGCAAAGAAAAAAAATGAAGGCAGTTAATTGGATTTTACACGGAATAAGCCTCCTACTCATAGGATTGGTTTGGTGGTTAGGACAAGCTCAAAGCACAGAAAAGAAAGAAGCGCAACCTGGAACCCTAAGCTTAAAGGATGGTGAAAGTCTCTCTTACGCATACATAAACTCCGATACGCTCACCGCTTCTTATTTGTACATAAAAGACCGCGGGAAAAAGCTGGCAGAAAAGGAAGCGCGCCTGCAAAAGCAATTGGAGCAAAAAGTGCAAAAATTAGAACAGCGTTTTATGCAATTGCAGGAAAAAGCAAGCATTATGACGCAATCCGAATTGGAGCAGGCCCAGCTTGAAATACAGCAAAAGGAATTGGAGATTAATGATTTGCGTAAGAAACTATCTCAAGAGCTTGATCAGGATAGAATTGCCATGCAGCAAGAGTTGTACGATAAAGTTGAGGTGGTTTTAAAGGACATTGCTGCAGCCAATAATTACCAAACCATTTTTAGTTATACCCAAGGTGGACAGGTACTTTATATCGATAGTGGCCTGGATATTACCAATCGCGTATTAGAAAAACTAAATGCGCAGTACGAGGAAGAAAATAAAAGCAAAAAGTAATTGGGAGGATTAAGATCATCCATACAATCCAACTTGGCCGAACATATTCTGATGCTCTGGCAAACCGAGGATATGATCCGCGCGCTAAACCTGGATATTGAACAGGTAAAAAAGCACCTATTTAAAGATGCCGATGAGGTGGAGGAGAATCCTGAATTAAGAAGAGATCTGAATATGTACCAGATGCTCATTCAGGAGATGAAGAGTGAAGGCGTAGAAGACAAAGGCCACCTTCGCAGAACCCTGCTTTTAATGACCGAACTAGAGGGGATGCATAAAATATTGGCAGAGGAAATCCAGGATCCCAAATATTTATCCATCAAGCACAACTGCGATGCGCATATGGAGGAATTTGTGAAGAGTAAAACCAAACGCAAAAACATCCTGTACACTGAAGCCTGTCTAAATGTGCTGTATGGAATACTGGTACTGCGATTGCAGGGCAAAGAAATAAGCGAAGCCACAGCCAAAGCCTCCGAGGCCATGAAAGAAGTACTGCGCTACCTATCCAAGAAATATTTAGAGTTTAAGGCGAATTAGCTTGGGAGAAGCGATAAGCTGAAAGGGCCAAGCTGGAAGCGAAAGGTTGAAGTGTTGATGAGATGAAGCGTTGAACAGCTGAGAAGTTGAAAGGGGCAAGCTGGAAGCTAGAAGGGAAAAGAAAGTTCAGGGCCCGGAGCTGAGAGCTCGTAGCAAAGCAATCCAGTATTCCAGACGAAACGAAGTGTAGATCTGGAATCTATTATAAGCAATGGATCCCAGATCAGGTCTGGGATGCA
>JBMYJC010000255.1:0-3638 GCA_049594055.1 Luteibaculum sp.
CAACACGAAAACCTGAGTCACCACAGCGTTGATGTTACCAAAGAGGAATTGCCAGATCTAGAGCAGGTAGACGCCCTTATTTACGCCCCCGGAAGCATAAACCTTAAACCCATAAGAAGCTTAAAGGAGGATGACTTTAGGGCTGATATTGAATTAAACCTTATTGGTGCAGTTAAAGCCGTAAGAACTTACCTGAAAGCCCTTAAACAAGGCGATAATCCCAGTATCTTATTTTTTAGCACCGTTGCGGTTGTCCAGGGAATGCCTTTCCATTCTTCGGTAGCTGCATCAAAGGCAGCAGTGGAAGGATTTGCGAGATCATTAGCCGCTGAACTGGCTCCCACCATCCGCGTAAACACCATTGCTCCAACTGTTACAGATACTCCTTTAGCCTCTTCCCTACTTAGAAATGAGGAAGCTTACGAAAAACTCGGGGCAAGACATCCCATGAAAAAAGTAATCATGCCAGAGGAAATTGCCGCCTTGGCTAGTTTTCTGCTAAGCGACTCCGCAAAAAACATTACCGGGCAAACCCTGGGAATTGATGGGGGCCTGAGTACCATTAAACTCTAAAGCATGTCAAAGCTTAGCAATCGAGACATAGACCGGGTGATAGAAATGGCCTGGGAAGACAGAACTCCCTTTGAAGCCATCGAATTTCAGTTTGGATTGGCGGAGGAAGATGTTATCTCACTGATGCGCAGAAACCTGAAATCTTCCAGCTTCAGGCGATGGAGAAGACGGGTCCAAGGTCGAAAAACCAAACACAAGCAACTGCGCTCCTTTACTGAGGGTCGTTTTAAAGCCAGCAGACAAAAACACATTTCCGGCAACAAGGTAACGTGAGAAAAAAGGCAGATTTACCCCAAAAAGTTTGTCCGGTTTGCAGGCGCCCTTTTGCTTGGCGGAAAAAGTGGGAAAAGAATTGGGAAGAAGTGAAATATTGCAGCAAGAAATGCGCTGCAGATCGCAAAAAACATGATGAGGCCTAACAAAACATTTAAGACCATTCGACTGATTTTAGGGGATCAGCTTAATCGCTCTCACTCCTGGTTTAATAAGACCAACGATGATGTCTTGTATGTTTTAATGGAGGTAAAAACAGAATCTGAGTACGTAACCCATCATGTGCAAAAGATTCTGGGCATTTTTTCCGCCATGCGTCACTTTGCATCAGAGCTCACTGCGCATGGCCATCAAGTGGCTTACTTCAAAATAGATGACGCACAAAACCAACAGGATTTTGCAAAAAATCTTAGGTATTTAATAGAGAGGCATAAGCCACAAAAATTCGAATATCAGGATCCGGATGAATATCGTTTAGAGGAATATTTTCAAAAGTTGGAAACAGAGTTAAAGCGTGAATTTAAGGTAGAAGTAAATGCTATTGATTCGCAGCACTTTTTGGTTCCGAGAGACTTTCTTGCGTCTCATTTTAAAGGGAAAAAAACATACCTGATGGAATCCATTTACCGGGCTTTAAGAAAGAAGTTTGGAATTCTGATGGAAGGTGAAGATCCCTCAGGCGGCCAATGGAATTACGATAAATCCAACCGAAAAAAGATCCCTAAAAATCACCCACTGCCTACCCCCAAGTTATTTGTGAATGATGTAACGGAAATCTACCAGGAGATAAAGCAGGCGGATTTACCCCATTTTGGAGAAGTAGAGGAGCAAAATTTCTATTGGCCCCTTAATCGGGAGCAAGCTTTAGAACTCTTCCAATACTTTTTGGAAAATCTACTACCCAGATTTGGTGACTACCAAGACACCTTAACAACCGAGAGTTGGAGCCTGTACCACAGTAGAATTTCTTTTGCCCTCAACCTCAAAATACTTTCCCCTCTTGAACTAATAAAGGAAACAGAGACCTATTGGCGCGCACACCAGGAAGAAGTAGATATTTCCCAATGCGAAGGTTTTATACGACAAATTTTAGGCTGGCGGGAGTACATGAGAGGTGTCTATTGGGCCAGGATGCCCGAGTTTGCCACCCTAAATTTCTTTAAAGCCAAACGCAAGTTGCCCGAGTTTTTTTGGACGGGAAAAACCCAAATGAAATGTTTGGAGCACAGCATCAAACAATCTTTACAATACGCTTATGCCCATCATATTCAGCGGCTTATGGTTACAGGTAATTTTTGCGCTTTGGCCGGTATAGATCCCGATGAGGTTGACCAATGGTATTTGGGGATTTACATAGATGCTTTTCACTGGGTGGAAGTAACAAATACAAGGGGAATGAGCCAATTTGCTGATGGAGGAATTATTGGGAGTAAACCCTACGTTTCATCGGCTTCTTATCTACATAAGATGGGGCACTACTGCGACCAATGTAGATACGACTACAAGGAAAAACTTGGAGAAAGAGCCTGCCCTTTGAATAGCATGTATTGGCATTTTTTGGTTCGAAACCGAGATAAACTGGAGAATAATCCACGCATGAGTGTGATGTACCGCACCTGGGAGAAAATGAAGGATAAAGAAGAAATCTTAAGCCAGGCAAAGCACTACCTGGAAAATATCGAAAGCCTATGAAGCGTGGGATATACTGGTTTAGAAACAACCTTCGCTTAGCGGATAATCCTTCTTTTGCCCAAGCTTGCGAAGAGTGCGACCAACTCCTGCTTATTTACATATGGGAGGATTATCGCCTGGGAGAACACGAGCTGGGTTTTCCATTACAATCTAAACAGCGCAGCCAGTTTATTACCGAGAGTTTATCTGAGCTCCATGAAAGTCTGGTGGAGTATAATCAAAGCTTGCATCAGTTTCTGGGAAATCCACTGGAGATTATTAGCGAGTTAGCGGAAGATCTGGGAATAGCCAACATTTACTGCACCCGAGAGTCAGGGTATTACGAGCAATTGCAGGAACAGCAGTTGGCTGCAAAATTTAAGCTACACAGCTTTTCAGATCAGCTTCTTCTCAACCGGCTACCTTTTCCAGATTATAAGTTTCCCAAAGGATTTTCCAGCTTTAGAAAGAAGGTTGAGAAAAATTTACAGATAAGACCTAGCATAGATAAGCCGCGGCTACAAGAGAAAATAGATTTGGCTAATGTGCAAAACGGTGCACCCAACTTGGGAGAAAGGCAAATCCATCCTAAAACTGCTTTTCCCTGGCGATCTGGTGAAAATGCAGGCCAACAACGACTGCAGGATTACATTTGGGAAACACAGCAAATAAAACGCTACAAGTTTACCCGCAATGGACTACTGGGCAAAGATTACAGCACAAAATTCTCGCCTTTTTTAGCAGTTGGGAATATTTCTCCTGTACAGATCTACTGGCAGGTTAAAGCATTTGAGAATGAGGTAGAAAGCAACATTTCCACCTATTGGGTTCTTTTTGAATTATTATGGCGAGAATTTTTCCACTGGCAATCGCGAATACATGGCAGCAAGTTTTTCCAAGCTGGAGGAATACAGGATAAAGCCTTAGAACTAAAACCAAACCCTAAATTATTTTGGAAGTGGGCCAAAGGTCAAACTGGAAACGACTTTATTGACGCGAATATGCGCGAGTTGAATGAGACTGGGTTTATGAGTAACCGAGGCAGGCAAAATGCCGCCAGCTATTTAGCTCACAACCTTAAACAACCCTGGTGGTGGGGAGCGGCTTACTTTGAATCGCTC
>JBMYJC010000256.1:0-3611 GCA_049594055.1 Luteibaculum sp.
TTTGAGTTTTTGGAGGTGTTCGGTTAATCTCATCGGCAAGCACTACATTGGCAAATACCGGCCCCTTTATAAACTGGAAACTCTTGGATTCCGTGAGGATTTCAGATCCAGTGATGTCTGAGGGCATTAAATCGGGTGTGAACTGAATGCGACTAAAACTCAAGCCCAAAGCTTCTGAGATAGAATTCACCAGGAGCGTTTTCGCTAATCCGGGCACTCCCACCAAAAGGCAATGTCCTTTGCTAAAAATGGAGATGAGCACCTGCTGTATCACAGCATCCTGACCTACAATTACTTTGGCCAGTTCGTTTTTTAGTTCGTGGGTTTTATCTAGATAGAATTTAACCTGATCGGTAAGTTTACTTTGTGCGGTTTCGGGCATCTTAGTTCTCTTTAAACCATTCGTAAATAAAAGGGCAGGATTGGTATTCCTCGTTTACCCGTACGTAGGTGGTCTGTATTTTTCTTTCGATGTAATCTTGCAGTGCAGCGGCCTTTAATTCTGCCGCAGCGGCTTCTTGTAAAATCTGGTAGTCATCGTGCAAGTTGGCTCGGTGAGGGGTTGTGCGCTCGTTGAGCTTGATAATTCGGTATCCCTCTTTTCCTCCCATGGAAGTGAATTTATGTACCTCAGATATCTCTCCCTTTTCCAAATCATCCACCACAAAAAATAATTGGCCATCTATTTCTGCCATATCAAAGCGGGATGTTCCGTTGGCTTGGTTGACTATGATTCCACCACTGTTTTTGCTGTCCTCGTCTTCTGAATATTCTCCAACCAAGTTTTGAAATTGGTCAGGATTTTTATCCAACACCGAGGCTAAACTATCAATGAGGTTCTTGGCCTGGTTTTCGTCTTCACGCGTTACTTTGGGCTTAATCAGAATGTGACGCGATCGGTATTTTTCACCCCTGCGTTCCAACATCTGCATCAAATGAAATCCAAACTGCGATTCAAAAACCTGAGATAATTGGCCGTCCTGTAAGGATAGCGCTACCGCATCAAACTCGGGAACAAATTGCCCTTTTTCCACCATACCTAAATCGCCACCTTTGGCTGCAGATCCTGGATCGTCTGAATACAAAACGGCTTGCGTAGCAAAGTCTTTTCCACCTAGGATGTCTTTTCTTATCTCCTCTAACTTGCTTCGTGCACGCTGTTTTTCCTGTGGATTTATTTTCGGATAGATAACCAGCTGAGCCATCTCTATCTGCGAGTTCACTAAAGGGAGGCTGTCTTCTGGAATTTCCTCAAAAAAGTCCTTCACTTCGGCTGGAGTGACCTTTACTTTAGACGATACTTCCTGTTGTAATCCCTGTACTAGAAGCACTTCTCTGATTTGATCCCTGAATTCTTCTTTGAGTTGGACGATGGATTTTCCGTAAAATTCCTCCAACTTTTTCTGGCTGCCAATTTGTTGGATAAAGTAACGCATCCTTCTATCCATCTCAGCTTCTACCTGATCATCAGAAATATCCACGCTATCTACCTTGGCATTGTGAAGAAATAACTTTTGGGTAAGAAGTTGTTCAAACACCTGGCATTGGTTTGCTGACCTTCCAAACTGCTCGGAATACTGTAACATTTGATCCCTAAGTTCGGAAGCAATGACAATCTCGGCTCCCAACACCGCAATCACCTCATCCAACACCTGGTACTGAATACTGTCTTCCTGGGCCTTAATATTTGGTGAAATAAATGGGCTGCAAAGGGCTAAAACCCAAAGGGTCCTAGAAATAAATTTCCGCATCTTTTTTGTTGAGTGCCTCATTAAAGAGGTCGTTTCGCATTGTAGTGATTAACTTAAACTTG
The DNA here is from genome assembly GCA_049594055.1 of Luteibaculum sp. Classification (GTDB taxonomy): domain Bacteria; phylum Bacteroidota; class Bacteroidia; order Flavobacteriales_D; family Luteibaculaceae; genus Luteibaculum. Next base: position 1,814 of record JBMYJC010000256.1, read on the forward strand.
CGGTCGTTTATTATTTTGGACCGTATGTCTTCGTAAACCAAGTTTAAGGGGGCAATGTCTCCTTCCTGCTTCGCCTCTAAGATATAGAGGTAGTGGGAAGTGGCGTTTTGCTTTAGAACTTTTAACGGGTTACCGCTGTTGAGGGTGTTTTTATCGTAGCGTACGCCAATAGCCTGGATCAAGTCGGAATACAATACCCAGCTCTCATCTTCAAAATAAAAGGTGGCTCCATAACCTAATCCATAAGCCTTTAATTCCTCCAGTTTCACAGGGTCATTGCTCCGCAGTGCTCGAGCTACTCTGTAGGAATCGTGGTTTTCCGACTGGATGCCCATGTAATAAAAGCGATAGGCACCTTCCTGTAACATGAAGTTGGCTCTATTTTCTTCGTAATAACGCCTGATATCGCCAGGAGAGACAGCGGTATCTAAACGTTCTTGAACCAGAGCACGCTCATACTCGAATACAATGAGTGAATTGCGATAACTCTCTATCCGTTCTTCAAAATCCAAAAGCTCCGGACTCAAGTTTTGCTTGGCTTTTGTTACCAGCACATTTTCTTTTACCCAAGCCTCTACATAGGCTTTTATCACCCGGATGCTATCCTCCCCTGAAAGGCCTTGAGCAATAGAAAGGGGCAATTCACTGTCGTAGAGCAGTTTCTCGTTTACACGAGCTACTACTTCACCTTCTTTTTCTTTCCGTTTTAACCAACCACAAGAGCTGAGGGAAAAAACAAGTAAAACAGTTCCTACTGCAAGGAGTACAGAACGTCCTTGTTTATTTTTATGGTGTACTTGGCTTTTAGCTCTTTGATCCATTCGTTTTCTAAATAGGTTTGGTAGGCGGCAATGGCTGCTCCTTTGGCTTCCTCAAGTTTCTTAGGTCCCGCCTCTATTATTTCTGTGATTTGCAGGGCAGCATAACGATCATTGTGCTTTTTAATATCGCTAACCCCCGTTTTCCAGTTAAACAGATCAAGCAATTCATTCTCCCCGCGTTCTGCAAAAATGCTCTCACTGGTTAGGACAAGTTTTTCATCATCTGAGAATTCTTCTAAAACCTGTGCTTCGGTCCAGCCCTTTTTAAGCTTTTTCATGGCTTTAGCAAGCAGGTTTTTATCCTCGCTTTTGAATGCCACTGCTTTTGCGCGTTCCTTCCACTGAAATTGGTCTTGGTTTTCCTGGAAGAATCGTTTAAGACCCGTAGTATCTTCAATGGCTTTGTTCCAAACCATTTTATTCATCAGGTCAAACAACAAAATCCCATCGCGGTACTCTTGCATAAGTGCTTTAAACTCTGGGTATTTTTCTTCCAAACGGTCGTTTTCAAATTCTAGGATTCTGCGCTCTTCGTATTGGCGGAAGAGTTCATCCACAAAATATTGGATATCTTCCGGTGTGGCCTTGCGCTGTCTGGAATCGATGTACTCTGCAAACTCCTTTTGAGTAATTCCAGTATTAGCCCAAGAGGCAATTTTTTTGTCTCTCGCTTTGCTTGGAATCTGCCATTTCCCTTCAAACACGCTCTTATCCACCCATTTGTAGAAATCCTTTAAAGCCTTTTCGTTGCGCTGGTAATTGTATTCATCCTTCATCTGTTTGATAAACGATTCGCGGGCTATATCCGAGCGATCATCGCGCTTGATGCGGTTTAAAATCTTGGGTTTGATTTCTTTAAAAGGAGGGATGTCAATTTTTTCATCCAGTTGGATGATATGGTACCCATAACGAGTTTTGATGGGTTTGCTGAAATCTCCAGGCTTTTCTAGTTGATAAGCGGCCTTTTCGAATTCTTC
>JBMYJC010000257.1:0-3609 GCA_049594055.1 Luteibaculum sp.
AACCTCCTTGGATGTGGCCACCTCCATCAGCGAAGGATTGGCCCGAAACGTGCTTGCAGCCGAAGTCAATGGTGAAGTGTGGGACCCCACGAGGGCCTTCACGGAAGATTCAACCCTCAAGCTTTTGACGTCGCGCGACGAAGAAGGCATGTCCACACTTTGGCACAGTTCAGCCCACCTGATGGCGGAGGCTATTCAGCATTTTTACCCAGAGGCCAAGTTTGCCATTGGCCCTCCCATAGAAAATGGTTTTTACTACGATATAGATCTTGGAGAGCACAAACTGAACGCAGAAGAGCTGGAAAAAATTGAGAAAAAAATGAATGAGTTGGCTTCTGAAGCCAATGAGTACATCCGTTCTGAGGTGCCCAAGCAGGAAGCTCTGGAATATTTTAAAAAACAAGGCGACCCTTACAAACTGGAATTAATTGAGGACCTTGAAGACGGTAAAATCACCTTTTACAAGCAGGGAAACTTTACCGATTTATGTCGTGGGCCGCACATTCCCAACACCAAGTTTATAAAGGCTATAAAGCTGCTAAACATTGCCGGAGCCTATTGGCGTGGAGATGAAAAAAACAAGCAGTTAACCCGGATCTACGGGATTACTTTTCCAAAAAAAAGCGAGCTAACAGACTATCTACACTTATTAGAGGAAGCTAAAAAACGCGATCACAGAAAGCTGGGGAAAGAACTAGACCTATTTACTTTTTCTGAGCGTGTTGGACAAGGGCTTCCCCTTTGGTTACCTAAGGGTGCGGAGTTGCGCGAGCGACTGATAGAGTTTATGCGTAGCGCACAAAAAAAGGTGGGATATCAAGGTGTGGTGAGTCCACATATTGGGCACAAAGACCTCTACGTTTGCTCTGGGCATTATGCCAAATACGGAGAAGATTCTTTCCAGGCCATTAAAACTCCTAACGAGGGCGAGGAATTTTTGCTAAAACCCATGAATTGCCCGCATCACTGCGAGATTTATGCAAGCAGACCTCGTTCTTACAAAGATTTGCCACTGCGCTTTGCGGAGTTTGGGACGGTATACCGTTACGAGCAGAGTGGAGAGTTACATGGTTTAACGCGGGTTAGAGGCTTTACTCAGGATGACGCCCACTTGTTTTGTACGCCAGACCAGGTAAAAGAAGAATTTAAGAACGTGATTGATTTGATTATGCACGTTTTTAGCAGCCTAGGCTTTGAGGATTACACCGCGCAAATCTCATTGCGAGATAAAGTTGACCGCTCTAAATATTTGGGCAGCGAAGAAAACTGGCAAAAAGCAGAACAGGCAATTATAGAAGCTACCCAGGAAAAGGGCATGCCAACCACCATTGAATATAACGAAGCGGCATTTTACGGTCCTAAGTTGGATTTTATGGTAAAAGATGCCTTGGGCAGAAAATGGCAGCTGGGAACCATCCAGGTAGATTATAACCTACCCGAACGCTTTGAGCTGGAATATGTAGGAAGCGATAACCAAAAGCACAGGCCGGTAATGATTCACCGTGCACCTTTTGGTTCCTTGGAAAGATTTGTGGCAATTCTTATTGAGCATTTGGAAGGAAAGTTCCCATTGTGGCTTGCTCCCGAGCAATATATCATCCTTCCTATTAGCGAAAAAGTGAATGACTATGCACAGCAAGTTTCATTATTGTTAAATAATTCCGAAATTCGCGGCCTTATTGACACCCGTAATGAGAAAATCGGGAAGAAAATTAGAGACGCAGAATTGCAGAAAATTCCCTATATGCTTATTGTTGGAGAACAAGAAGCCAAAGAGGGCAAGATTTCTGTAAGACGGCAAGGTCAGGGAGATTTGGGTTCCATGACTGCTGAAGAATTCTCATCCATGATAAATGATGAGGTGAAAAAAGTATTTGAGTTTAACCCTAAAAAGTAAATTAGAAACACAAAAGCAACAATTTGAGGCCTAGAAGAAAACCTTTCACTCCACAAAAAAAGAGTAATCCACACAAGATTAACGAGGAAATACGCTCACCAAAAATCCGTTTAGTTGGCGACAATGTTGATGTAGACGTTTACTCGGTAGCAGATGCCCTTAAAATTGCAGAAGAGCAAGGATTGGATTTAGTGGAAATTTCTCCAAACGCTGATCCCCCAGTTTGTAAAGTAATTGACTACAAGAAGTTTCTGTACGAGCAAAAGCGGAAACAAAAGGAGTTAAAAGCCAAGCAAACTAAGGTTACGGTTAAGGAAATTAGGTTTGGCCCCAATACCGATGATCACGATTTTAACTTTAAGCTGAATCACGCGAAAAAGTTTTTGGAAGAAGGATCTAAAGTAAAAGCTTACGTGTTCTTTAAGGGTAGAACTATTGTTTTTAAAGAGCGCGGTGAGATTTTATTGCTGAAGTTTGCCCAAGCATTAGAAGAATACGGAACGGTAGAGAGTTTACCTAAACTGGAAGGGAAACGCATGATAATGATGTTTACCCCAAAGGTTAAGAAATAGAATTATAGATAGTAGCGGAGGAAAACAGAGAGTTATGCCAAAGATGAAAACCAATTCCAGCGCCAAAAAGCGTTTTACCCTAACCGGGTCTGGAAAAATTAAAAGAAAACACGCTTTTAAAAGCCACATTCTGACCAAAAAGGAGACTACGCAAAAGCGTAATCTAACCAAGAGTACTACGGTACACAAGGCAGATGAGACCAATGTGAAGTTGATGCTTAGAATGAAATAAGCATAACGGTTACAGTTAACAACCAGAGCGGATGTATTAAGCGCTGAGTGCCGCGTTCGTTCAAAACTTTAAAACTATGCCAAGATCAGTAAACCACGTAGCGTCTAAGGCGCGCAGAAAAAAGATTCTAAAACAAGCCAAAGGCTTTTTTGGACGAAGAAAAAACGTTTGGACCGTTGCTAAAAACGCAGTGGATAAGAGTATGCTTTATGCGTACACCGGACGTAAACAAAAGAAAAGAAACTTCCGCAGTCTTTGGATCCAGCGTATCAACGCAGGAGTAAGAGAACACGGATTGAGCTACTCTCAGTTTATGGGTTTATGCAAGCAGAAGGATATCGAGCTAAACCGCAAAGTTCTTGCCGATTTAGCCATGAACCATCCCGAAGCTTTTAAAGCCATTGTAGAAAAAGCTAAAGCTTAAACAATATTCCGCTGCTAAATATGTAAGCCCCGACCTGCAAAGGTTCGGGGCTTTTTGTTGGAATTTCTAATCCCTTTTATCAAAAATTTAACGCATAAAAAAGACCCGCTAATGCGAGGCTTTTTGTTTTTCCCATTCTTCTTTTATCAACTGTTCCAAGTCATCAAAGCTAATTTTGAGTGAATTAGACACTATCGAAATTGGCGAACCATATCTTTTGTTGTTAGCCTCCATTGACTTTTTAGCAAGAGTATTTTTTGCACGAGCAATGTATTTGTTAGGGTTCTTTATTAGGACAAGTAAAATTTTGGTTGAAAGAATTTCCACCCTTTCAAAACCTTTTACATCACTCCATTCTATCAAACCAATACTTGCAGAATTTGAGTTATCCGTTATCCCTGATTCATCAATAATTAATCCTGGTTTCCTGTCAAAAAATTTAGATGCTGTTAAGAAGACTCCTAGCCCAAAAAAACACACAGCA
>JBMYJC010000258.1:0-3352 GCA_049594055.1 Luteibaculum sp.
CTTTGCAAACACATTGGTAACAATGTCAACTATCCCATCCTTCTCCTGCTCCTTCTTGGTAACAGCATCCTTGATGGCTTGGTTCGCCTTCCTCTGAACTCTCTCAATGTCCCTCTTCTCTTTCTTCTCGAGGTCAGCTTTGTGCTCTTCTTTGTCCTCTTTCTCTTCCTGCTTCTTTTGTTTTTACTTGAGAGCATCCACAGCATTGGCCATGTCTTTGGTTTCATTCCTAGTCTTGTTCACTTTGGCATTGGCTTCCTCTGCCCAGGCTAACAAATATTGAATCAGGTAAATAGACGATCTTCCCGCTCCTAGAATTACTGCATTTTTCATGCGATGCATTACTTTTGCCCAATTATATAAAATACCCCCCGTTTAATTTCATGGGTTTGCTTTTAAAGCTTCTGTTCCTAATTCCTTGTTTTGCTTTTTCCCTATTGTCCCTTGCTCAGAGCGCCAGCTTTAGGGTGTTTTCAAAAAACAAGCAAGCCTTTCAACTGGTAATTAATCAGGATACGGTGGGAAGATCCAATGCTGATTACCTAATTATTAATGCCAACGTAGAAATCCTGGCTTTTAAAGCCCAGAATTTTGAGGGCAAAAAACTTCAAGGCCTACTTTACGGTCGAATTGGAGACACCTTAATCACAGAACTCGATTTTAGCAATTCATCCTACAGCAATAAGATCGACAAGCCCCAAGGAAAACCATTCTTGTATGCATACAAGCCCTTAAGGCCGCTATCAGACAGTGCCTCATTATTAGCAAATGCCGAAGTAGTGGAAGAACCGGTTTTAGAAAAAGTGAATTTAAAATATGAAATAGATGCTGCTTCAATTCTGCAGGAGCGTGCAGCAAAGGCGGAAAGTGAAAAGGTAATTATCCAAAAACCCAACAATAAATCAGAGGAAAATAGTGTAGCAGAAGTTCCCTGCACCAGCAGTTTAGAGAACGGTGAATTAAAAAGCCTTAAAAACCTGCTTAAAAATACCCGGGCCTTAAATATGCAGTTAAACCTCGCACAGAGCTCCTTGAAGAATAAGTGCCTCAGTTGTTCTCAACTCCTTGAGATATTTAAACAAATTGAGGAGGATGACATAAAGGTTAATCTTTTTAAGCGTATATACCCACAATTGAAAGATCCGGAGAGAAAATCATTACTGTACGGAGAATTTCTATTTGAAAACAGTTTAGATGAAATTAAAGCATATCAACCCAACTAGATTGGGCATCCCTAGTTTTTTGATGCTTATTGCAATAAGTTTAGGCGCAATGGGCGCTCACGCATTAGAGAGTAAAATTTCCGCTGAGCAATTGGAATCTTTTAAAACAGGCGTGCTGTACCTCTTGATCCATGCAATAGCATTAATCGCGCTTTCAGGAATAATTAGAAAGTTACCTTACACGCTGCTTTTAGGTGGTGCCGTCCTGTTCTCCTTTTCAATTTTTCTTTTGGCCACCAGGGATTTAATTGGTATTGAAAGCTGGGTTTGCTTTTTAGGCCCAATCACTCCATTAGGTGGTTTATTAATGATTTCGGGATGGGCTCTTTTGACTTATGAGTTTTTGTTAAAAGGCAAAAATAGCGGGGTCAACTAACAGGAATCTCCTGTTAAAAATTGGTCTCTCGCGAAATTAAAGCATTACCTTTGTCGCCTCAATTTTTCTTAATCAGATCCGAATGAATAATTACGGCAAGAGAGCTAAAGAAGCAAACTTGGATTATCTGGGACTTTCTAATGTGGCTTTCGCCTATTGGAACCTCACACCAGCAGAACTAGTTGAAGACACGCTCCTAAAAGGACAAGGAGTTCTAACCAATACAGGGGCCCTGGCGATAGATACCGGAGAATTTACCGGTAGATCTCCCAAAGACCGCTATATCGTTGAGGACGACAAAACACGTGATCACGTATGGTGGGGCGATATTAATATTAAGTTTTCCTCGGAAAAATTTGATGCGCTTTACAATCGTGTTACGGCATACCTTTCTAGGAAGGAAGTTTATGTTAGAGATGCTTTCGCCTGTGCAGATGAAAAGTACAAAATGGGTATTCGGGTTGTAAACGAATTCCCATGGTCTAACATGTTCGCTAGCAACATGTTTATAAGACCTAGCGATGAGGAAATTAAAAACTTCCAGCCGGATTGGCATGTAATTAATGCTCCGGGATTTAAGGCAGACCCAGAAATTGATGGCACACGCCAACACAATTTTGCCATCGTAAACTTTACGAGAAAGGCTATCATCATTGGTGGAACTGGTTATACTGGTGAAATCAAAAAAGGGATTTTTAGTGTGTTGAATTTTATTTTGGCTCACGAGAAAAACACCCTTCCAATGCACTGCTCTGCAAACATTGGTGAAGCGGGTGATACGGCTATCTTTTTTGGCCTTTCGGGTACTGGAAAAACCACGCTTTCTTCTGACCCAAACAGAAAATTAATTGGGGATGATGAGCACGGTTGGAGCGATAACAGCGTCTTTAACTTTGAAGGCGGTTGCTACGCAAAAACCATTGACCTTACACAGGAGAAAGAACCACAGATATACAACGCTATTAAGTTTGGTGCTTTGCTTGAGAATGTAGTAATCAATGAGAGCGATTCTTCTGTAGATTACATGGATAAAAGCAAAACAGAGAATACGCGTGTTTCCTATCCGCTCAATCATATTGATAACGCGGTAGAGCCATCTGTGGGTGGAAGTCCAAAAAACATTTTCTTTTTAACCTGCGATGCTTATGGAGTTTTACCTCCAATATCCAAACTAACCCGTGCGCAAGCTATGTACCACTTTATGAGTGGCTATACAGCAAAAGTTGCAGGTACTGAAGCGGGAATTACTGAACCAACCACAGCTTTCTCTGCCTGTTTTGGAGCACCATTTATGCCACTGCATCCAAGCAAATACGCGGAAATGTTGGGTAAAAAAATGGATGAGTCAAACGCTAACGTTTGGTTAATCAATACGGGTTGGAGTGGCGGCCCATATGGTGTTGGTAGTCGCATGAAATTGAGCTATACACGCGCCATGATTACAGCTGCCCTAGAAGGTAAACTCGATCAGGTAGAATATAGCAACCATGAAATTTTTGGTGTACAGGTACCTCAAAGCTGTGCAGGAATTCCCGAAGAAATTTTGAATCCTAAAAACACTTGGGCGGATAAATCTGCGTATGATGAGAAAGCCATTGCACTGGCAGAAAAATTCGTCAATAACTTTAAAAAGTTTGAGGCTGAGACTTCCGCAGAAATTCTAGCGGCTGCACCTTCCGTTCAGGTGAACGTTTAGTTGTAAGAAAACATACCAATAAAAAACCCTCCAGTAGTCACAAAGAGGCAAAAAACG
>JBMYJC010000258.1:3362-3605 GCA_049594055.1 Luteibaculum sp.
ACAAAGCCTCCTTTTTTGTTTTAAATGGTTTCCTAGTTATTTCTGCGCTTTCGCTTTCGTGATAAGCTTTTCGTTTAGCGCCACGTAATCAGAATTTTTAGCCTCTAAAGCAGCCTTTTTAGATGCTTCAGCGGTTGCCATGGCACCTTTGTAGTCTTTTAAATCGTACTGGATTTTTGCCTTTAAGTGAAGAATCCAAAAGCCTTGGTTGATTTTAAGCGCCTCGTCCACCCATGAAAGAGC
>JBMYJC010000259.1:0-3588 GCA_049594055.1 Luteibaculum sp.
TTTACAGGAGCAGCCATGGAATAAATGAATGAATCTGCATCCTTTCCATCAAATTCTTACCACTGATCGGAGATTGGTATTAGTTAAAAGAATATATCATTCAATTCCTCTTAAAAAGAGATAATATTGTAGGAACAAACAGTTCCCAGTATGAAAAAGCATTTCCAGTACCCCACCTCATTTCTAAGCACAATATTTAATTTCACCGCAAGCATATTGATATTATTATTAAGCAATAGATATAAACATCAGCTTGTGCACATCTCTTTAATACATTGATTTATCTCAGTCACCTTGAAAGCTAATTTAGATCACACAGCACCCATTCCATATTAGCCGCATGCGTAACAAGGATCACATGCCTAGTTAATTTAGGGGATGAAAAATGTCGATTTATAGCCGTTAACTTGCAGAAAGTCTCCACATTATGAACACTCATCTAAAAAAATTACTTGTAGTAGAAGACGAACCAATGATGCGTAGATTACTTCTGCACATTTTTAAGGATAAATATGAAGTTGTCCTGCAAGAGAATGGCCGAGAAGCAATTGACTGGCTAAAGGAAGGAAACGCTCCAGCGGTAATATTAGCAGATCTAAATATGCCAGAGCTTGACGGTTATCAATTTATCAAACTGGTAAGAGAGCACGACTTCTACAACAATGTTCCACTTATTGTATTGTCTGGTGAGCAGGGAAGCGATGACCGTGTAAAGTGTCTTAGATTAGGTGCTGACGATTTCATCACTAAACCATTCAATCCAGAAGAATTGGACGTTCGCATTGATAAGCTTGCCACTTTATTGGAATCAAAAGCAGGTCACAACCGCATGGATGGCGTAAAAGTGATGTACAATAAAGCCTAGTAAGCCGAAAAATGTAAATTGCCTGCAAAGCGAAGCAGGTGTTATCCAAGAAAACCAAATATGCCTTTAAGGCACTCATGTTCCTGAGCAAGAGCCCAGAAAACCAACCTGTTCTTATTGCTACCATTGCTAAAGAAACTCGTATTTCTAAAAAATTCTTAGAGAACATTCTCTTGGATTTAAAAAAGGCTGGATTTTTAAATAGCAAAATGGGAAAAGGCGGTGGTTACTTCCTAGCGAAAAGTCCACAACTCATTAAAATGGCCCAGATTATAAGAATATTCAGTGGCCCCATTGCATTATTACCCTGTGTTAGTCTTAATTACTACGAGAGTTGCAGCGATTGCGAAGACGAGGAAACCTGTAAGCTTCGTGATGCCATGATTGCCGTACGCGATGAATCACTTAAAATCTTAGAAGGAAAAACCCTGGCAGACCTCTGCTAAAATCTGTATATGGATACCCCAAGAAAACCTGACTTCCTCATAGCCGGAATGGCCAAATGTGGTACTTCCTCCCTTGCACAATACCTAAGTCAACATCCCGAAGTTTATGTTTGCGAGCATAAGGAACCCCGCTTCCTTAGCTCAATGGCTGGAAAATTTCCAGAGGGAGGACCAAAAGATCATCTGGTAAAAGAATGGTATATCCAAAATTGGGAGGAATATCTTGAATTGTTTAAAGACAGGCCCGAAACGGTAGTAGGAGAAGCCAGTGCAGACACTTTATACTTTTACCAGGATACTATTCCGGTCATAAAAAAATACCTAGGCGAACCAGAGATTATTGTTGTAATCCGGAATCCGGTAAAAAGAGCTTTTTCTGCTTACCAGCATTTGGTACGCGACCAACGCGAGTTTTTAAGTTTTGAGGATGCCCTTAAAGAAGAGGAAAACAGAAAAAACTGGGAGTTAATCTACCACTATAAACAGGCTGGTCTCTATTACGATTGCATTAAGGCCTTTAAGGATAATTTCCCCCATGTAAAAGTGGTTTTAAACGAGAATTTATCCAAAGAGCCCAGCGAGGTTGTTAGAGAGATTTTTGATTTTCTTGGGGTTCACAACTACCTTGATGTTAATACCAACGTGAATTACAACGTATCGGGGAAACCGAAAAATCAGCTACTTCACAATAGTCTTCAGGGTGAAACCTGGCTGCGTAAGGCAGCTCGACCTTTAGCAAGAGCCCTCTTCCCCTCTAAAGAAGCACGTTCTACCATGGTGAATTGGCTATCGTCTAAAAACCTGGACAGATTGGAGATGAAACCAGAAACAGGTAAAGAATTACAAGATTTTTTCCGGGAAGATATTCTGAGGACTCAAGATTTAATCCAACTGGATTTGAGCACATGGTTAAAATAAAAACTATAGCGTCTGCTGCCAGACCCCAAATAAAGATCTCTTACCCTATTTTTCTAAACATTAATTTGGGAATGTGTTTTACGTAATAAGCACCCCAATTGACCATCCCCTTTAGGCTCACATTAAAGTTTTTTGCCAGATAAATTTGATTGATCACCATGGCAATTACATAAGTGCTTAAGGTGGCAAATGCCGCTCCTTTTAAACCCCAAAAAGGAATAAAAATCGCGTTTAAAACCAGGTTTATTATAGCATTTCGAAGAACAAATAGCGTATTGGTTTTTGCTTTTCCAATGGCGTCCAATAAAATTCCCAGTTGTTTATTAAATGGAACTATTAAGCCGTAAAGCATGGTAATATTTAGGATCACGGCAGCTTCTGCATAACCTTCCCCAGCTAATAATTCCACTATCCAGGAGGAAAAGATGATCACAAAAATCACCAAGGGAAAAAGCAATACCACCAAAAGCGACACCGATTTTTCATATAAATCTTTTAATGCAGAATCTCCTTCTGCATTGGCTTTTAAAACAGCTTGTGGAAATAATACCTGGGCCAGGGCCATGGTAGGGACTTCAAACAAATTAGCGATTCGAATGGCCACGTTATACACCCCAACAGCAACTGGATTGATATAAATTCCAATCATCCAAATATCCACATTGCGCATAAAAACCGCGCTTAGATTGGTGGCAAGTGTATACTTTCCGTAGCCCAATAAAGCTTTCATACGAGAGGAAAGCAACTTTATTCGAACAGTAAAACTATTGGAGCTGCACAGCAACATGGCCAGATAACCTAGAAAGAAGGAAAGACAAAAGGCATAGGCTACCCAAAGCAATTGCAACTTCATTTCCTGCCCGAAATAGATAGCAATAAATACAAAAAGGCTTGCGCTCCTTACCAGGTTTCCAACCAGAGTTGCTTTAAATTTTAGGAAGGCGTTTAACACATACTCAGCATGACTGTAGAAGGCCATAACCACACTGAGAACCAGATTTACCACAATAAGCGAATACAAATCTGGGGCATCCCAGGCTTTTGAAAGCGGCAACCCAATTAACAGAAGGATTAGCGCCGTTGCAATTGAAAAGGAAAGGTTTAAAAACAAGGAACTTCCCTGAATTTCTTTTTGCTCGTTTGGCTCTGCCGAGCCCAGGTGTTTGATTAGGGGATTTTTAAGGAAACCACTACGGGCTGTATCAATAAAAGCATGGATGGAGATAAACAACATCCAGGTTCCGTAATCGGCTTTGTTAAGCACCCTTACCAATAAATAAAATGTACCCACCCCAAAAAGCAACATGGAAGCACGCTCTATCAGGGTGATTTTTCCAGAACTAAGCCATTGTTTTTGGT
>JBMYJC010000260.1:0-3585 GCA_049594055.1 Luteibaculum sp.
TTTGGTAGTCCCGGCTTTAAGTGTTATCCAAAAGGCTAGTTCCAAATTCTCATTTAGAAAAACTGGTTATTCTACTTGGGGTCCAGACAATCTTTAACTTTCCTCGATTTAGGGAGCTAAGATCTCGTAAAAGCTATCGTTGGCTTTTATAAGCAGTTGGCTCTCTCCTATTCCCTCTATCACTCCAAAGTCAGCATCTTTAATGATGGTATTCCTTAGCGATACCTTATCGCCAATCTTGTAAGCTTTATTTAGTTGGTTGGATTTTAGATAAACCTTTTTCCTGGCAAGGGTTTTGGTGCTTTGGGTTCCGTTCGCATCGGTAAAAGCAAGCTCCACTGATTGGCTCGTTTCGGCAATTACTTTAGCGCTAACAATGTCCCCTTGATGCTTTATAAAAACCTGTTGACCGGCCATGGAGTCAAAGACCTCCGCAGCGGCCTCGGGAACTGTTTCATATTCTAAAACCTCTGCACTGGGTACAAGGTCGATAACTTTTAAAATCTCAGCAGATACCGTGACTTTTTGGGAGGAGTAGATTAAATAATGAGAGTTTTTAAAATCGATGGTATAGTTGGACATGATCTCATCGGATTCCAAGGGGAAATTCTGCCTCATTTTCTCTTTTGCTTCCAATACCAATGCGTTTTTATCGTTTCCACCAATGCCCAGGAAATAAGCAGTTGTGGCGGTACCGTATGCTAAGCGCTGGAATTCTGTTTTGTGATCGGTTATTCCAGCCATAGACCCATTAAAGGTGGAGCAGGAAATAAGGGTAATTGCTAAAAGAAGTGCTATGGAAAATCTCATTTAAAAATTTTTCTGGTGGATGGGCAATAATTGTGCCAAGAATACCAATTTCTAATTGACTGCAAATAAATGCCTTTAGCTTGGAAGCCACACATACAATTATGGGTCCAGTTTAATTCCAGCCCCAGTGCTCAACTTAATATATTGGCAAAATCCAAAAAAATCCTGCCCAAAACACCTTACCAATCCAACTCAATATTCAGTTCATGCACCCTGAATTTTTTCCTGAGTTTTTTAGCTACCTCGCGTTTCAAAAAGCGGTATTCGTAGGTTTCGGCTGGATATACCTTAAGCTTTAACATTCCTGCATTCTCGCTCTCGTTTAGCTTCCAGATTTTTACGGTATCTACAGCCAAAATGGTGTCGAACTTATTGTATAAATAGGTTTTTACTTCAGATGCACTAAGCTGATCTGGACTCACATCCATTAGGTTACGGCTGCTTTTAATTAGCAAACCATAGCTCCACTTTCCTACTACACCGGCAATTACCATACTCAACAAAGCATCAATAAAATACCAGGAGGTGAAATAAATAAAAATGGCTCCCACAATAATGGCTGCCGAGGAGAAAGTATCGGCCAACATGTGCATAATGGCCGATTTCATGTTCAAATCCTCCCCTTCCGATTTAAACAAAATAAAAGCAGTGAGCAGATTAACCAACAAGCCGATAAGCGCAACCGCAACGGTTTCTCCTACCACAATAACCTGTGGATCTACAATGCGCAATACACTCTCGTAAACGATGTAGGCACTAAAAATGGCCAGCCCCACCCCATTGAACAAAGCAGCTAAACTCTCTGCCTTTTTAAAGCCAAATGGATATTTATCGCTAGCCGGTTTTGCCGCTATGCAGATTCCAGCCAAAGAAATAGACAATGCAGCCAGGTGAGAGAGCATGTGGATAGCATCGGAAAACAACATCAAACTACCGGTGATGTAGCTGTAAACGAATTCCACTACCATGGCAATTAAAGTAATTGCCATAGAAATTATAAGCGCGCTCTGCTTGCTAATTTTTCCGGTGTAGCCCCATCCTAAGTGACGGGTTTGTTGAAGTATCCAAGCCATGCTTTTGGAGAATTAAAAAATTATCCAAAAGAGCATCTATCACTTAACCTATTGAATAAGCGAATGTTAAGGAATTGTTTTTCATCAACAATTCCTTGTTTGCCAATCTAGCCTAACCCCAAATTATGCAATAGAGCATAATTTGCCATTAAGGCAGACGAAAGCTTTGCTTTGTCTGGGTTAACCCTTACAAAAAGGCCTTCTCAGAGGCGTTTTTCGTCAATATTCAGTAGAAGATTTTGTTGGTTATTCTCAAAACTTCTAATGAATGTATGGGTTAATCCAGCTTTCCCTTTACAAAAGCAGCAAGTTCTTTGATATAGCGGGCAGAGAAATCGAAGTTTACCCCAGCCGTTTTGTAGATCTCTGGTATGCTCTTAGTATAGCCCAGTGACAGTGCTTTTTTAAACTGCTGCAAGGCCTTTTCGGGATTTTCCACATAGTTTTTCCAAACTGCAATAGCCCCAAGCTGCGCAAAACCGTACTCGATGTAATAAAAAGGCACTTCAAAAAGGTGCATTTGTTTTTGCCAGCCCTTACTGATGTAAGCATCTAAACCACTGTAGTCCACTACTTCTGGAGAGAACTCAAAGAAAATTTCTTTCCAGGCAGCATCCCGCTCTGCAATGCTATGCTTAGGGTTCTCATAAATCCAATGTTGGAATTTATCAATGGTGGCAACCCAAGGCAAAACATCTAGAACACGCTCGTACTGGTCTTTTTGGGCTCTTGTAAGCTCTTCGGGATTGTGATAAAATTCCTCCCAACCTGCTTCCATACTGATTAACTCTGTGCTCATAGAAGCTAGCTCAGCCACCTCGCTTGGAAAACTCTTAAACCCGGTTACTTTAAAGTCTTTGGTTAGGAAGGAATGCACCGCGTGACCACCCTCATGCATCATAGTGATGAGATCGCTATGGGTACCTGCTGCATTCATAAAAATAAAGGGAACACCAATTTCGTAAAGCGGATAATTGTAACCGCCAGGCGCTTTTCCTTTTCTGGACTCCAAATCCAAATGACCCATTTCTCTCATCGTTGCCAGGCAATCCGAGAAATAAGGATCTATTTTATTAAAAACGGCCAGCGATTTAGCAATCAACTGTTTTTCGCCTTCAAAGGGTTGTAAGGGCTCGCGACCCAATGGATCTACCGCTAAATCCCAGGGCCTTAGCTTGTCTACGCCTAATTTTTCCTTGCGCTCAACTAGCATTTCGTTCACCAAGGGTACAATGTGTTCCTTAACGCTTGCATGAAATTGCTTGCAATCGTTCACATTGTAATCGAAGCGCCCCATGGATTTAAACTTGTAATCCCTGAAATTCTCAAAGTTGGCATTCTCGGCTACCTTTTGTCTTTTGGCCACCAGCTTATTAAACAGCTCATCCAGCTTTTCGGTATCCTGTGCTCTGCGCTCCTGAATTTTGTGATATGCCTTTTCACGCAATTCCCTATCGGTTTTCTTTAGGAGTTTAGATGCTTGTTGCATGGTGAGCTCTTTGCCTTCCCACTCAATGGTCATGGCACCACTTATGGCTCCAAAATCTTTGCTCAGCTCGCTTATCTCCGTAAACAGCGGAATATTTTCCTCGCGATAGAGCTCAATATCCTTAGTTAGATTCCTGAAATAGTTTTTATAAAGATGGAATTCCGGCAAACGCTCTTTACAGTCTGCATCTTCTATTTTTCGGTTTATCTGATC
>JBMYJC010000261.1:0-3240 GCA_049594055.1 Luteibaculum sp.
CTTTGTTTTATTTTTTACAGAGCCGGGCACAACAAAAAAACGAGGCTAGCAGCCTTGAGTGGTTTTTTTATTGGATTGGCCGTACTTACAAAAGGTCCGGTCGGCTTGCTGATTTTTTCCTTATGCGTTGGTTTTTATTTGCTGTTTGACGCATTCCGCAAATTCCCTAAACCCAAGCATATCGTGGCTTTTGTTTTGGCGCTCCTTTTAGTCATCTTCTCCTGGTGGAGTTTCGATATAGCCGAGAATGGGTTTAAAGTGGTTGGCGATTTTATTGATTACCAAATCAGGTTATTCTCCACTCCAGACGCTGGGCACAAACAACCTTGGTTCTACCATTTTCTAGTGGTTTTTATTGGATGTTTTCCGCTATCTATTTTTGCAATTCGCGGATTTTTTATCAAGGATTCCTTTGGCTCGCTGCATTTTAGCAAATGGATGAAAATCCTCTTTTGGGTGGTAATGGTGCTATTTACCATTGTTACTACCAAAATTGTCCACTATTCCTCCATGGCCTATCTGCCGCTCTCATTTATAGCATCCTTAAATCTGTATAAACAAGATGCATTAAAGCGCTGGGAAAAATTCCTTTACAGCTTTTTCGCCTTACTGTGGAGTGTGTTTTTTATTGCAGCACCTATAGTTTTGCCCGACAAAGAAATAATGGCATCGCTTTTAGAGAAGGACGCTTTTGCCAAGGCCAGTTTTTTACAAGAAGTTCAGTGGACGGGAAGCGAGTGGATTGGAGGAGCTGTTTTTGCCGCCTTCCTGGGAATTGCAGTTTATTTGATATTTAAGAACAAGAATAAAGAGGCAATTATTTTCCACGCTTTAGGACAGAGCATTCTTTTTGTTTGGCTTGGATACCAGGTTTTACCTAAGGTGGAACAGTATGTTCAAGGCCCTGCTATTGCGTTTTTTAAAGAAGCACAGGATAAAGATGTGTATCTCAATGTGGCCGGATTTAAAAGTTACGGTAGAGCATTTTACAGTAAGGTTGAGCCCATTGATGAAGCGAATAAGTTAAACAATCAATGGCTGGTAAACTCTCCAGAGGTTGATAAGGAAGTTTGGATCGTTACAAAAGTTACCAACCGCGAATACGATGATCACACCAATCTTATTTTGAAAGAAAAAAGAGGAGGATTTAAGTTATTTGTGCGACCGTTGAATAAAACTCAATAGGATAAAGTACAGCAGCTATGATGAATGGAAAAAAGGTGGTGGCCGTATTACCGGCCTATAATGCAGCCGACACGCTGGAAACCACTTACAAAGAAATAGACCGTAGCATAGTGGATGAAGTGGTTTTGGTAGATGATTTCAGTACCGACAACACTTCGGAAATAGCAACCAAGCTAGGGGTTGAGCATGTTATTCGCCACCAGGAAAATAAAGGCTATGGTGGAAATCAAAAAACCTGTTACAACAAAGCTTTGGAATTGGGGGCAGATATCGTCATCATGGTACATCCCGATTACCAGTACACACCAAAACTAATTCCAGCCATGGCCAGTATTCTATCCAGCGGCTTGTATCCTGCGGTTTTGGGGTCCAGAATATTAGGGATGGGAGCCTTAAGAGGTGGCATGCCTATGTACAAGTACATTGCAAACCGTTTTTTAACCTTAAGTCAAAACATTCTGATCAATCAAAAACTCTCTGAATACCATACTGGATATCGAGCATTTACTAGAGAGCTCTTAGAAAACATCAACTACAACCTCAACAGCGATGATTTTGTATTTGACAACCAAATGCTCTCTCAAATTTTCTATGCGGGTTATGAGATTGCCGAAATAACCTGTCCTACCAAGTATTTTGAGGAAGCCAGCTCCATTAACTTCTCGCGCAGCGTAACCTATGGATTGGGGGTTTTAAAAACATCCTTGATGCACCGTCTGCAAATGTGGGGATTGGCTAACTTTAAAATCTACGGTAAAGGAAAGTAACCTAACAGCCAGGGGTATTGCTACCAGGAATGGGGCAGCATTCTTTTGTTTTTAACACCCTACAAGTGAGCGTGGCCAGGAAACATCCTAAAACGGGTGCAATGAGGTAGATCCAGAGAAATTGAAAATTTCCGGAAACCAATGCTGGGGCCAAAGATCTGAAGGGGTTCATAGAGGCTCCACAAATGGGGCCAGCAAAAAGCGCTTCCATCCAAACGGTAACCCCAATAGCCAATCCAGCCATAATACCAGTTTCCTTGCTTCCACTAGAAACGTTCATGATTACCTGCATAAGGAGAAAGCTTAAGATAAGCTCAAAAACAAAGCTTTGCTGCCATGTCCCACTAGGCAAGGTGGCACCAAAATTCCCCTCATATCCAGGGAATAGAAAAAAAAGGCAGGCAGATGCTATAACAGCACCCAAAGCCTGGGCAATAAGGTAGGAGGGAACTCTATTTAAGGGAAAGCGCCCAGACGCCCAAAAAGCTAGCGTAACTGCTGGGTTGATATGAGCACCAGAGATTTCCCCGAAAGAATAGATCATTGCCGTAACCACAAGTCCAAAACAAGTGGCAATTCCCAGATGGCTAATTGTTCCTCCAGTAATTTCGTTGATCATAATGGCTCCGGTTCCAACAAATACCAAGGCAAAGGTTCCTATTAGTTCCGAAAGCATGTTTCTCATCTCCATGTCAGCAAAGAAAACCACATTTTCTCAAGGTCATTACAACATATTAAAATATGTTCATATATTTGCGCTATGGAAAAAGCTCCAAGAAATCTGGATGTGCAAAAACTGGCCAACGTGGCCGATGTGTTAAAAACAATTGCTCATCCAGTACGCCTAGAAATTTTAGAGATACTGGAGGTTGCAGAACCCAAATCAGTGGGCGAGTTGCAGCAAGGATTAAAAACTGCCGTAGAGCAGAGCATGCTATCCCATCATTTGATTAAGATGCGCGATCATGGCATTCTTACTTCGCACAAAGAAGGAAAGCATATGTACTATGCTTTAAAGGACAGAAGCATCCTTAAAATCTTCGATTGCATGGAACAATGTGATTTTCTGTAGCATGGAGTGGATAGGTTTTTTCGGTGCCATTTTAATTGGAGTATCGCTTGGATTGATTGGTGGAGGAGGCTCCATCTTGACTGTTCCAGTTTTGGTTTATTTGTTGGGGGTAGATCCGGTTTTGGCTACCGCTTATTCCTTATTTGTTGTTGGAGTTTCTGCTGCGGTGGGAGCGGTTAAGAATTATCGTTTGGGGCAGCTTTGCTTAAAAACGGC
>JBMYJC010000261.1:3250-3584 GCA_049594055.1 Luteibaculum sp.
GGCCACCCTCTTCGCAATTCCCTCGCTCATTGCAGTGTATTTAACTCGTTTATTAGTCATTCCGGCCATTCCCAAGATTATTTTTAGCAGTCCGTTTTTACTTACCAAAGACGGCCTAATCATGCTGCTTTTTGCACTTATCATGCTGCTTGCAGCACTTGCTATGCTGAATTCCAAAAAACAAATAGAACCCGCAAAGGATTTAGGCAAGAAGCGCTATATCTTTATTGTTTTGGAAGGTTTGTTGGTGGGATGTATTACCGGCTTTGTTGGGGCTGGTGGAGGTTTTTTAATAATCCCGGCACTGGTTCTCTTGGCCAAGCTACCCATGAAG
>JBMYJC010000262.1:0-3567 GCA_049594055.1 Luteibaculum sp.
GGGAAGGTAGGCCACTATCAAATCAAGGCTCATAAACCAGGAGGGAGCCGGAATCATAAAAGCATTGATGATACCACCCAACATAAAAAAGCCACCAACCCCCAGTGCAAGAGCAAAGTAGTGCGATTTTGCAATCTTGGCGCAAAAGGCGGCACCTACTAAAGTTCCAAGGGCATGAGCCAAAAAGGGGAATAAAAAATGCCTGGGAAGAAAAAGATGGATGTTTTGTTGAATGCTATCGGCATTCATGGGATCTACTCCTTCTGGAGCGGGGATTAGTTGGGCACCGGCTATTATTAATCCATAGTTAACAATACTTCCAATTACTATGCCCAGGATAACAGCAAGAATATTTTTAAGCATTTGCAAATTAGGTTAATGATTAGAGCCTCTAACATAAATTATTTCATCGAAATTAAACTACCGCCCCCATGCAACATTTATTTTAGGGCAGAAGCCGCATCTGAAAAGTAATTATAAAGCCCTGTAAATAAAGGATTGCGTGATGTTAAGCTAAGGTTTTGGTAACACCTGTTGTCGTCATTTGCACAGCTAAAAACTGTGACGATGAGAAAGCTGTACGTAGTGTTCCTAATGTTGTTGGCCGCAAACCTTTTCGGTCAAAATGAAAATGAGATTAGACAAATTGTCTATTCCTCAGATGATTCCACCTTGATTTTTAACCCCGATTTAAAACCTTTTTACCATGGGGTGGCATCGGGAGATCCAACACCCAATGCAGTGATAATTTGGACCCGGGTAACTCCAGAAAATGGAAATGAGACTATAACCGGAACCTATCAGGTTGCTACCGATTTAGCCTTTACAAACATTGTAGATGAAGCCAATTTTAGCACCACTGCAGATAGAGATTATACCGTAAAGATTGATGTGCAAAACCTTCAGCCATTTACCTTTTATTATTACCGCTTTACGGTAGGTGGGAAAACTTCCATTATTGGAAGAACCAAAACTGCTCCTGACGCCAATACAGAGCGAATTCGCTTTGGAGTAACTTCTTGCTCAAATTTCCAGGCTGGATTTTTTAACGGTTACCGTTTTGCTGCGCAGCGTATGGATATTGATTACATGCTGCACCTGGGAGATTATATCTACGAGTACGCTGAGGGAGGATATGGATACAACGATGAAACCCAACGCGGACACGAACCGGATGTAGAAATGACCCAATTGGAAGATTATCGCCTGCGCTATTCTTTTTATCGCTTAGATCCAGACCTGCGCAGAGTACACCAGCTTTATCCATTTATTACCGTTTGGGACGACCATGAATCTACCAACGACTCCTACAAAGACGGTGCGGAAAACCATACCGAAGGAGACGAAGGAATTTGGGAAGAGCGCAAGATGTTTGCTGCAAAAGCGTATTCCGAATGGCTTCCCATTAGAAACCCTGATGAAAACAATCCAGTTAAAATTTGGCGTACACTCAAATTTGGTAATCTGTTGGATTTAGTAATGATAGACACCCGTATTTGGGGAAGAGAGGAGCAAGTTGGAAGCACGCAGGATGAGGCCTACAGCGATCCCAACAGAACCATTATGGGGAAAGATCAATTGGAATGGTTTAAAAATGAGTTGACTTCCTCAACTGCGCAGTGGAAAATTATTGGAAATCAGGTGCAGATAATGTTGGTGAATACTGCTCCCGGGCAACCGCTTTTGTTAGATCCGTGGGATGGATATCCAGCCGAGAGAGATACTGTAATTCGCTTTATTCGCGACAATGAAATAGACAATGTGGTTTTCTTAACAGGAGATATTCACACCTCATGGGCTGCCGACTTAGCGGTAGATCCTTTTACTCCCAATACACCAATTACTCCAGATGGATACACTTCATTAACTCAAGCTGGATCCGTAGCCACAGAGTTTGTTACTCCTTCCATTACCTCAGATAACTTTAATGAAATCACGGGGCAAGCACCAGGAACCTCTGTACCATTGGAGGCTGCGGTTATGGCCGCCAATGGTCATATTCGCTTTGTAGAGTTGGACGACCACGGATTTATGGTGTTTGATGTGAGCGAAGAACGAGCACAAGCCCAGTGGTACACAGGGGAGATTTTAGAAAGGGATACTACACCAACTTTGCTGGCTTCGCATCAAACTGTTAGCGGTAGTAACCGCGTTTCGCCCGCTGCCGAGACCTTTGAGGATGATTCTACCAATGCCGTAAATCCACCAGAACCACAATCACCGGTTACCTCAGTAGAGGAGAAGGGGCAGCTTCAAGCCGTTGTTTTAAATGCTTTCCCCAATCCTTTTGAAGATGTGCTTCGTGTTCAATTTGGATTGGAAAAAGCAGCAAGCATCACCATTGAGGTCTTGGATGTGAATGGAAAAGCCATGGCCAAAACCAATACAAAGCAATATCCAGCAGGAATATTTGAATACACTAAAAACCTTGGCTATTTACCCAATGGGATGTATGTGTTTAGAATTTCTTCTGAGGAAGGAAGCTTAAGCTACCGCATCCAAAAGAAATAAAGTCACCACCGATTCTAATTTTAAAAACCCGTTTTGGAGTGTCCGAAACGGGTTTTTTATTGGGCAAGATTTTCCAGTCAATTCTGCGTCCCAGTCGTGGTTGCCTTGGGGATGAGCTGGGATCTACGATTCTTATCAATAAGCTCCAACTGTTTGAGAAATTGGGTTAGCCGAGGAAGGCTTTAACAAACAGTTTAGAGTAGACTTTTCCCCCTTACCAAGGGGGAATTAAAGGGGGATGAACGTTTATCTTGGAAATTTAAAGCTTCGCAGGAGAAAATTATTGTTATTTCCTTGGTATTAGTTCAAAAAATAGCTAGCGGAGCTACGCTTTGGTAAACCTAAATGTTAAAAACGGGACTATTCGTTTACCCAGTTTAGTTTTTGCTGTATTTTTGCAAATCTTTTTTAGGGTCAATGCTTTACTATAATCGGTTCGATTTCAAAATTTATAATAGGGTATTATGTTTAGAATAACATGTAAAGGAATAAGGTTTTTTGCGTTCGCTAGCCTGTTGTTGCTTTGTTTTTCTTGTACAGAAAAGAAAGAAGAACCTATTAGACCGCACCGGACTTGTAGTGAATTGCGAGCCGAATTAAATCCCTATTATTTAGATTGTGGTAAAAGAATAATGGATCCCATTACCCTGATAGGAGATAGTTTCGATTTTGGAAATCGAAAATTCCCATTCAATAGTAATATCGTTACTCTCCGAAATAACCTTTGTTTGGGCGATGTACATTTTTTAAGTATTACATACTATATGCGCCCGGGCTACACCTATAAAAAGGGTAGTACAACAGTAAGTAGCATTTATTCACCCTATGCCAATGGGGTGTACACGGGTTATAAACCTTGCAATGAAAGCGATTTTGTAGATGGACATATTTGGTTGGTGCAAGCCGATGATTTTAAGTATGATAGCTTGAATAACAGGGTTTATGCGGCTGATACCGCAAGCTGTTTATTGGGTAATGTGATTTGCGAAGATCAACTGATAGATTCTGTTAAAACTAGTATTACCTTAAATCTGGATCTAGAAGATTTAAACGGGG
>JBMYJC010000263.1:0-3229 GCA_049594055.1 Luteibaculum sp.
ACAGCTCCATATCAACAGCTAAACTTTAAGCAATTGGTGAAGCAATTATCGCTTGCTCTGCATGAGAAAATTCGACCCCAGTTCAACGTTACAGAGATGATAGATGCTTATCTATCTGGAGATGAAGGAAAGTATTTTTCGCAAAAGGCATTTTTCCAAATTGATATTAGAAAAAAACTGGATGAAGGCATTTTGAGGGAAAGGGATAAACTGGAAAATTTGCCTTTTCCTGAAAGTTATATACACCTTCACAACCTACTGTTCTCAAAGCTAATTCCGGCATTTAAAAAAGGGCAGTTTTATCCCATTCCTGTAGTGATGGGCATGGGATACCAGGAAGAATATGTAATTCGGCACTTTTTACGAATTGCAAATCGGGATAACTATTTGAGGGCTATTACTTATTGCGTTGAGGTGCTTTTTTTCCAAAAAGCACCTTATCATCCCATTTTCTTGTTCCGAATTAATTTAGAAGATCAGCAAAAGGTAGCTGAATTCTTTCATGAAAATTTTGCGGCAATTCACTTCCAGAATAGGGTAGATTACGAAGATTACCAAAGCATAGGTTCAGGAGAAAAAATCAATCAGCAGTATGTTCAACGTTGGGAACAATTATCCAATACAGTTCAAAATTCTGACGTAATTCTAATCTCTTCTTTTAAAGGAATTGGGGTAAAACTTGGCATTATAAACAAAAGGGATCAACCCGTAGAAATAAGAAGTGGATCAAGCACCTTCCTGGGCTTTAAAATTCATGATGCTAGAGAAATTGACCTTGAAAAGTATCCCTTCATCAATACGCTATTGCCCAACCAAACAACACTTAGTAGGGTAAAAAGAAGGAATTATAAAATCCGGAAACTAAGTCATGACATGGTTACACCATCTGGCACCGAAGATTATGATGATATTACCTATGAAATTCTTGTAGGTGAGTGGCTCCGTTCCAATTTTGCTCCCAAGGAGTTTCGTTTAAAATATCAGCTATTAAAAACAGGTGGAAATTTAAAGGGTATAGATATTTTGGGCTGCACTTATTCCGGTAAAAAACTGGTAGCTCAGGTTTCTAATACCAGCGACCTGAAAACCATAAAAAAGAAAATAAAAGCCATGTTGCCTTTTGAGGGTTATGAGCGCGTTCTTTTTGTTAGATCATCAAAATACATAGAGAAAGGCTGTCACATTTTACCCCTACCATCGGTCGTGGAAGATTTAAGAAAGGATGATTTTTACCGCGAGCTATTCCTTGAATTGGATTAATTGAAGGAATTGAAAGGTCCCACTATTGCTAGGCTGCACTCAAATTATTTTCTTCTTCCTCGCTATAAGAAGCCCTGATCTCTTCTAGGGTGTTAAATAGAATGGCGGGGTCACTTTCGGTTACCAAAACTTGCCTAAAGGGTTTAAAATTTTCCAGGCCTTTAAAGTAGTTGCCGTAATGCCTACGCATTTCTACAACGCCCTGGTGTTCGCCCTTCCAGGATAAAGATTGCTCCAAATGAAATTTAACTGCGTCTACACGCTCGCTTAAGGTAGGGCCCGGAATTATTTTTCCATTAAAAATGTATTCCTTCATTTGGTTAAAAACCCAGGGATTTCCAATGGAGGCACGGCCAATCATGATACCGTCTATGCCGTATTTATTCTTGTATTCCAATGCTTTTTGAGGGGAATCTATATCTCCATTCCCAAAAACCGGAATGTGCAAACGCGGGTTGTTTTTGGTTTCAGCAATTAGGGTCCAATCAGCATCGCCTTTGTACATCTGCGCTCGGGTACGACCGTGAATGCTAATGGCTTGAATACCCACGTCCTGCAATCGCTCCGCAACTTCTACAATGTGTTTGGAATTCTCGTCCCAGCCCAAACGGGTTTTTACCGTAACCGGCAAAGTGCAGCGTTTAACAATCTCCGCTGTCATGCGCACCATTTTGGGGATGTCTTGTAAGATTCCGGCACCAGCACCTTTGCAAGCCACCTTTTTTACTGGACAACCGTAGTTGATATCAATAATATCGGGGTTGGAGGCCTCGGTGATTTCAGCGGCCTGAATCATAGAATCGATCTCCGAGCCAAAGATTTGGATACCGATGGGTCTTTCCTGCTCGTAAATATCCAGTTTCTGCACACTCTTTGCCGCATCGCGAATCAATCCTTCCGATGAAATGAACTCTGTATACATTAAATCGGCACCGTGTTTTTTACACAACGCGCGAAAAGGAGGGTCGCTAACATCCTCCATAGGAGCCAACAACAAAGGAAATTCTCCTACACTTATATTTCCGATCTTTACCACGCTGCAAAATTACCAATTTCAAATTGCATGTTCTCAAGCTTTCTACAAGGCCTTAGGCCACTTTCGCGCATTTTAGTTTTTGTACTACTCTGCTTTTTTATCGGTGGGCTTTGTAGCCTTTTAGGTGTAAAGCTTTTGAAAAGCCTCTATGGTTTGAGTTTGCCACAGGATTACGCTTTACTTCAGAATTTCGATGAAGCCTGGGTTTTAAGCGCTAATAAGTTTTTACTCCTGGTGCAGCATTTGGGATTTTTCGTGTTACCGGGTCTGCTTTTTGTGGTTTTCGCCTACGGAAAAACAGCTCTTAAGGCCCCTAAAATCCAACATAAAAAAATGTTCCTGGCTTTTGTTTTGGGGCTGGCCCTCTACCCATTAATTGGCTTTTTAGCCTATTTAAATGAGCAAATTCCATTGGGTGAAAGTTTGTTACAAATGGAAGAATCGGCCGCCAGGTTTACCATGGCCGTGGTGCGGTCTGAAGATATAGGCACCTTTATTTACAACCTCTTTCTAATTGCTGTAATACCAGCGGTGGGAGAAGAACTTGTCTTTAGAGGAATACTGCAACGAGAGATGGAAGTGCAGCTGCAAAAACCACTGCTTGCCATTGTGTTTGCTTCTGTTTTGTTCTCAACCATGCACATGCAGTTTGCGGGTTTTATACCGCGCTTCTTTTTGGGGATGGTGCTGGGATGGGTTTATTACCAAACCCGCAATATTTGGGTGCCCATTGCCCTACATTTTGCAAATAATGCTTTGGCTTTAACCTTGGTATTTATTCTCCAACCCGAAGTGGATAGCATTTCGGAGTTCGATAGTTTTCAATGGGATCTGAGTACCATCCTTTTTACACTGGGCTCCATTGTAGTTTCTTACTTCATAATCAAATCCCAGTTTGGATTTCAGAAAGCGGAAGCTCTGCAAATGAGTGCA
>JBMYJC010000263.1:3239-3557 GCA_049594055.1 Luteibaculum sp.
GAGGAGGATGTTTAAGAAGAATAAGCACCCGAGTTGTTAGCGATGCTGATCAATCAAAATCGTGTTGCCATCTGGGTCTTCCAGGATAATACTTGCAGGCCCTTTGCCATCGGGCTCGGTTGTTACTTTTGGTGTTATTCCTTCCTTTTTTAATTGAGCCTGTATTTCCCGAACATCTTCAAATTCATCCAGGTTTTTGGCATTTTCATCCCAACCGGGGTTAAAGGTTAAAATGTTTTGCTCAAACATACCCTGAAACAATCCCACCAAGGCATTGCCATTTTTCATGATAAGGTAGTTCTGCTCCATGCTTCCACC
>JBMYJC010000264.1:0-3548 GCA_049594055.1 Luteibaculum sp.
TTAAATCACTCAAAATTCGCTCATAGATCCCAGGGCCCCAATCTCCCAGTGATGCAATAATCCAATCAATTTGAAGTTCCAGTGTTCGCTCTGGACTAATTTTCCAAGGCAGATTACTCTTACGCAATTGATGAACGGTTTGATTTAGCACTAAGGCGGCCGTTACCGATATATTAAAACTCTCTGCAAAGCCAAACATGGGAATTTCAAGGCTTTCGTCTGCCATCTCTAATGCCGTTTCGCTCAATCCCAGCACTTCGGTGCCAAACAAAAAGGCCGTTGGTTTAGTAACCTTAAAATCTTGCAGTAAAGTGGCTCCCTGGTGTGGAGTAGTTGCAACAACATGGTAGCCTTTAGCCTTTAAATCTTCTATACACACCCGGGTGTTCTCTAGAATGGAATTATCGTAAACGTGTACATCTACCCATTTATCAGAACCCCGGGAAATTTTGTTCGCTACCTTCTCGCTAAACTTTTGCTCTATGACGGAAAACTGCTGAACCCCAAAACAATCGCATGTTCGGATTAATGCGCCAGCGTTTCTCTCATATTGAATGTCCTCCACAACCACATGCAAATAATCGGTGCGGTCTTTTACTACAGAGGCAAAGCGCTCTAAACGCTCTTCTTGTAAATGCGTGGAAAGACGGAGGTATATTTCTTGGAGTTTATCTATCTGCTTCAATGGCGCCCAGTCGATAGCGCAATAATAGCCCAAAATTCATAGCCGCATAGGAGTCTGAGAATTGGCCACTCCTTCCTATGCCAGGTACCAGGAGCGGACGGTCTAAGGCAGAATCAGTAACGGGGTCCGAGTTCCAATTGATAAAATACAGGTTAATGTCAAGACCTAAAAGCAGTCGATCGCCTTTCAAAGGCACATTTACACCTAATGTGTACAAGACACCCGATAAATTATAGCTGTTTTCAAATGGGAATATTGCCGGCTCAAAGTAATTTTCGCCCAATGTTACCTGACCCTGTTGCTTATAAAACGAAGTGAAAAAACCTATCCCACCTCTAATGAGATTATTGGTGGTTTGAACCCCTATGATGAGTTTGCTATACAAGCCGTTGGTGCTAAAATCTTCAAGGTTAGAGTCATAGCCATCTGACTTATATACTTGGTAACCCAGTTGCAATTCCCCAAAGAAATTACGCTTTAAAACAGCAGTGAGGCTTCCGTTTGGGGTAAAATTATATTTCAAGTTGCGGTCTCCCAACGATGATACTGGTTGCAACACAAAGCCTTTAATGTCACTACCTACAAACCATTTAAAATTTCTGGTTTTAGTTTGTGCACTAAGGCCCTTAATAAAAACCAGCGCTAGGATTAAACTAGTAGCGAATATGCGTTTCATAGGCAGAACTGCAGTTATTACTATTTTCTAGAGCATAACATATAACATCGAAGCTCGATTGCAGATTCCCTCCGCGGAGGTATATGCAGTAATCGCCTCTTACATGGTCTAGTTCTCTGGTGTGCGTTACTAAAATGGTGTCTCGTTCACTTTCTTTTTCGAAAATGAAAAGGGTGCTGTCGGAACCGAAATTTATAGGCAAATACCCCAATCGATTAAAATCTAAATCCGTTTTGGCACCTACACCATATACACGGTCGAATTTGGGATAAACCTGACTGTCTGTACTATCGAAGAACTTAACCACCAACAGCGGTTGGTCGCTTCGGCAAACCTCACAGGCTTGATTTATAATAAAAATTAAAAGAATATAAAAGAGGAATGCGCTGCGATTCACTGCTCAATGATTTTGGGGCAAACTAGGAAAAAAAGTTAAATGGAATGTTATCGAATCAAAGTAACCATTCCTGTCTCCTGGATCTTTTGCGCTTCTCCGTACTTGTCGGTATAAAAGCCTTGGAAAACAACGCTGTAAACACCATTTTGCGCTTCTTGTCCGCGGTAGGTTCCGTCCCAGGCAGGATCATCTCCAATGCCATCGAAAATAATTTCTCCCCAGCGATCAAATACTTGCAGTTTAACCCGATCAAATCCCTCATGAACGGCTCTAAACCAATCGTTATTCCCATCGCCATCTGGAGTGAAGGCGTTGGGCAGGTATAAATTATAACTACAATTGCGATAGTCTAACCTAAAGTTATAAGTGCTGTCTCCACAAACCCCATAAGCACTGAAGGTGTAATACCCAGCATCGCGCAATTGCCCTTTGCTGTTGGGTTTAACGCCCTCCCAAACCAAGTCGTATTCCCAGTAGCTTTCGGGTAGGGTATAGATCTCATCCTCGCAGGCAACAGTATCCTTAACACTGATTTCAGGTAAGTGGAATTTCTCAACATAAATGCTGTCGCTTTGAGAGCATCCCATGGCCTCAATGATGAAACTATACATTCCTTCCTCACTTATTTCTATGCGGTCTGTGTAGAGCCCCGTGCTCCATTGCACTGGAACCGGAGTTTCTATTACATAGCGCTCATCGGAACAAATAAAAGTATCGGGGCCTAAGGTGATTGGAGGCTGGTTTATTACATGGACTTTTACAGAGTCTTTGGTAATACAAAGGCCTTTGTAAGCCGTTAGGTAACGAACCCCGGAGGAGTCGGCAAATAGATTATGTCCCTCACTGCCGTTATCCCAAACTACCGAGTCTGCATTGCTGTTAATTTCCGCATTCACCGGAGCATTGCAACTGATATAGGCCGCATCTTTTTCAATCTGTGGGTGCACATCGGGTTGCACGCTCACAACCGTGTCCCATTTGCACATCGTGAGACTGTCTTCCAGGTAAACGGTAATTTGAATAGGGTTTCCTCCCAGTGGAGCTTCACCATTAAATCTCGTTCCATTCTGTGATTGGGAAGAGCCCACCTCTTTCCAGGTAATAGTGGAGTTATTGGAGGCTTGGGCAAAAATTTGATAGTTATTTCCTTCACACACTTTTGGGATGCGCAGTGAGCTAAAGTCAGGGTTTTTATTGAATAGAATATCCACCCATAGTTCATTGCTGCACACATCATTGCTGTAAGCCACTTTAAGCTTATTGCTACTCACAAAAAAGCGCTCTTTATCCCGCACGCCATCCTGCCAGATTAAGGTATAATCATCGGCAAGCGGAATGTTAACAAAGGCCGTGTCACCTTTGCATAGTTGCTGGTTTATGTCTTCTAAATCAGGATTTTGACTTACTCTAACTTCAATACTGTCCAGCTTTGTGCAAAGCCCGTTTTTTAGGTAAAAAGGGTAAAAGCCTTCGCTTGTTGGTTTTATTGGGCCCTGACTGGAATCTATCCAGGCAAAGAATTCACTGTCGTTTACGTAAAGCTCTTTTAGGCCAAGCTCTGTGTTACACCAGTCCAGGACGGAGTTGCCTTCGTAAAGCGGCATTTGATCTGTGTACAAATGCAGCGTGTCCATTAGGGTGCACATTTCGCGCGTAGCACGCATAACATAGGTTCCCGCGTTGAAGATCCAGCGTTCTGAGCCTTGTAATCCATCCGTCCACCCGTAAAAAACATCGTTTTCTGGGTTTACCTGCATTAAGAAGCTGTCAGTTTCACAAATCCGCACACT
>JBMYJC010000265.1:0-3540 GCA_049594055.1 Luteibaculum sp.
TGAATCGATAAAAAATACGTTCTATGTACTGGACTCTAGAACTAGCATCCTACTTGGAAGACGCACCTTGGCCGGCTACGAAAGATGAGCTGATTGATTTTGCCATTCGAACTGGTGCGCCCTTAGAAGTGGTGGAGAATTTGCAGGAGATTGAGGATGATCTGGAAATCTACGAGAGTATAGAAGATATCTGGCCCGATTACCCATCTAAGGAAGATTTCTTCTTTAATGAGGATGAATATTAAATCTCATTACTAAATCTTATTAATCCTTAAAAGCTGTTCTCCTTCCGGTAACAGCTTTTTTTGTTTGTAAACCCGCGGGCTTAAATCAGTATTTTTGCCCCACCCTTTCGCAGGGTAAGCCCATCACGGATAATTTGTATTGCACCTATGTCAATCATCAATAAAGTATTAAAGAAAGTTTTTGGAGATAAGTCAGAAAAAGAACTGCAAGCCGCTAAACCTTTGGTTGCAGAGATTAACTCCATATATCAACAATTAAAAAGTCTTTCTCACGACCAGCTTAGAGCTGAAACCTTAAAACTAAAGGAGGAAATAAAGGCCTATACCCAGGAAGAAGAGCAAAAGATTGCTCAGTTAAAATTAGAGGCGGCAGGCCTGCCCAGCGAGAAAGTTCACGAGAAAGAAAAAATATTTGACGAGGTGGACGAGCTCACCAAATTGGTAGATTCCAAGCTGGAAGAGGTTCTATTAAAAATCCTACCCAAAGCCTTTGCCATTGTTAAAGAAACGGCAACTCGTTTTAAAGACAATAGCAGCTTGGAGGTTACGGCCACAGCCATGGACCGTGATCTAGCAACCAAAGCAAGCCACATTGAAATAAACGGTGACAAAGCCATATGGCAAAACACATGGATTGCCGCAGGGAATGAGGTAACCTGGGACATGGTTCATTACGATGTGCAGTTAATTGGTGGTATTGCACTGCACAAAGGAGCAGTAGCCGAAATGCAAACGGGTGAAGGAAAAACCTTGGTTGCTACCTTACCCGTTTACCTCAACGCATTAGCCGGAAAGGGAGTACATGTAGTTACCGTTAACGACTACCTGGCAAAACGAGATTCCCAGTGGATGGGACCTCTTTTTGAATTCCACGGTTTGAGCATTGCCTGCATTGATAATTACCAGCCAAACTCAGAAGACCGCAGAACGGCATACAAAGCCGACATTACCTACGGTACAAACAATGAATTCGGCTTCGATTATCTGCGCGATAACATGGCGCAGGATCCAGATTCGCTGGTGCAGCGCAAGCACCATTATGCCATTGTGGATGAGGTGGATTCTGTTTTGATTGATGACGCGAGAACCCCTTTGATTATCTCGGGTCCTACTCCAAAAGGCGATCAACAGCAATTTGAAGACCTTAAACCAAAGATTAATCGTTTGGTGGAAAGCCAGAAAAGCCTGGTTACCAAAATACTAGCAGAAGCCAAGAAAAAACTGGAAAGCCTTAACTCAGACAGTCCAAACAAGGACGAGATTAAAGAGGGAAGCTTTTTATTGTTTAGGGCTTACAGAGGTTTACCGAAAAACAAGGCACTCATTAAGTTTTTATCCGAGCAAGGGGTAAAAGCGGCTATGCAAAAAACAGAGAATTACTATCTACAGGAGCAGGGTAAAAACATGCCCGAAGTAGATAAAGAGCTTTTCTTTACCATAGACGAGAAAAACAATTCAATAGAACTCACGGAAAAAGGACTGGATCTTATTTCAGGTACGGATGATCCCAACTTCTTTATCATGCCCGATGTGGGTTCTCAGATCACCGAGATCGAATCCCACAGCGACTGGAACGAAGAGGAAAAACTGCGTAAAAAAGACGAGTTACTTCAAGATTACGGTGTAAAAGCTGAACGCATCCACACGGTAAACCAATTACTAAAAGCCTACTCATTGTTTGAAAAAGACATTGAGTATGTGGTAATGGATGGCAAGGTGAAGATTGTGGATGAGCAAACTGGCCGTATCATGGAAGGTAGACGCTACTCCGATGGATTGCACCAAGCCATAGAAGCCAAAGAAGGAGTTAAAGTGGAAGCTGCTACCCAAACCTATGCTACCATTACCCTGCAGAACTACTTCCGCATGTACCACAAATTGGCTGGTATGACGGGTACTGCAGAAACAGAAGCTGGTGAGCTTTGGGATATCTACAAGTTGGATGTGCAAATTATTCCAACCAACAAGCCCGTACAGCGCAAAGACCACGAAGACAAGGTTTACAAGACCAAGCGCGAGAAGTACAATGCTATCATTGAGGAGATTGTAGAGTTAAAAGAGCAGGGACGTCCTGTTTTGGTCGGTACTACTTCGGTTGAAGTATCGGAGTTGTTGGGTAAGATGCTCACCATAAGGAAAATCAAACACAACGTTCTAAACGCCAAACTGCACCAAAAGGAAGCTGACATTGTTGCGGAAGCAGGTAAATCGGGAACGGTAACCATTGCCACCAACATGGCCGGTAGAGGTACCGATATCAAGTTGAGCAAAGAAGTAAAAGAAGCAGGTGGATTAGCCATTATTGGATCTGAAAAACACGATTCCAGAAGGGTTGACAGACAGCTTCGCGGTAGATCGGGTAGACAGGGAGACCCGGGTTCCTCACAATTCTACTTATCGCTGGAGGACAACCTAATGCGACTTTTTAATTCAGATCGTGTTGCAAAAATTATGGACCGCTTGGGTCTGGAGGAAGGAGAAGTTATCCAGCATTCTATGATTACCCGATCTATTGAGCGGGCTCAGAAAAAGGTGGAAGAAAACAACTTCGGAATTCGTAAAAAGCTCTTGGAATACGATGATGTAATGAACTCGCAGCGCGAGGTGATTTACAAGCGCAGAAAGCACGCGCTATTTGGCGATCGATTGAAGTTGGATATTGCCAATATGTTCCTTGAGACCTCGGAAAATCTGGTAAATGCATTCTTCGACACCAAAGATGCTGAGGGACTAAACTTGGAAGTTATTCGCGTATTTGCTACCGAGAGCGGAATTAAGGAGGAAGACTTAAAGCAAAAACCACAAGCAGAGCTTATAGAGCAACTGTTCTTGCGCGTTTATAAGCATTACCAGAATAATGCCGAGCACATTGCTAAAATGACCTTCCCGGTTATTAAAAATGTGCACGAGAACCAGGGCGATAAGTACTCCAATATCCTAATTCCATTTACAGATGGACGTAAAGGAATACAGCTGCCCTGCCCGCTTGCAAAATCCTTAGAAACGGAAGGAAAAGAGGTAGTTGACACTCTAGAGAAACGAATAACCCTTTCGGTTATTGATGACGAGTGGAAAGAACACCTGCGCGAATTGGACGAGCTAAGGCAATCTGTTCAAGGTGCTGTTTACGAGCAAAAAGATCCGCTTCTTATTTACAAGTTTGAGTCCTTCGAGCTGTTTAAAAGCATGATAGACCGGATTAACACAGAAGTTGTTTCATTCTTGTCAAGGGCAAGAATTCCAGTTAATCAGGAAGCTCAGGCTAGCAATGCCCCGGTAAGAAGAAACCAGCCGA
>JBMYJC010000266.1:0-3533 GCA_049594055.1 Luteibaculum sp.
GTGCCATATTAATCTCTGTAATTATAGGTGGATAAGGAATCCAGTAAAAAATCATTTTCTTCCTCGGTGCCAACACTCACACGCAGGCAACCTGGCACCTGCTTTTCGCGGTTGCGAACAACAATTCCAGAACTTGATAGATAAGCGTAGAGATCTGCAGCTTTGCTAACCCGGATGAGAATAAAATTGGCTTGCGAGGGAAAAACTTTTTCTACGAATGGCAAGTCGCTTAGCTTTTTTTCCAGCCTTAGCCTTTCTTTATTTAACTCTTCCACCTCTTCTTCAAATCCATCCTGTTTTTCCACTAGTGTTTTTAGCGCGTATTCCTGGCTGAATTTGTTGATGTTATATGGCGGTTTAATGCGGTTGAGGTAATCTATGATTTGAGGGTCGGCAATTGCCGCACCGATTCTCAATGCGGCTAAGCCCCAAGCCTTGCTTAAGGTGCGTAAAATCACCAGGTTTTTGTGCTTTTTAAGCAAGTCGATCACAGAAAACTGTGGTGCAAAATCAATGTAAGCTTCATCTACCACAACCACGCCCGAACTGCTTAAACATGCTTTTTCTACAATGCTCTGGTCGATGCAGTTTCCCGAAGGATTGTTGGGTGAGCAGATAAATAACACCTTGGGCTGATGTGCTTTGATGTTAGCAAGGAATGCTGTTTCATCCACCTTAAAATCGACATGGTAATAGGCCTCCACATATTTTACATTGTGTATGGCTGCCACCTGACGGTACATGGAGTAGGTGGGCTCTAAACCCATAACCACATCTTTTTCCGGGGCGCAAAAAAGGCGCAGAATTAAATCGATGGCTTCATCTGAGCCGTTGCCTAAAAAAATCTGATCCCGTTCTACTTCCCATAGCTCCGCAAGTTTTCCCTTGAGTTTTAATTGCTGCGGATCGGGATAGCGGTTAAAGCCATTCTTTTCCTCCTGGTTAAAAGGGTTTTCGTTGGCATCCAACCAAATATTGGCTTTGCCTTTAAATTCAGATCGCGCATTACTATATGGCTGTAAATCCCGTAAATGCGGAAGGACTAGTGCTTTAATTTCCATTGTTCAGTCTTATTTTAACCGCATTTGCATGGGCTTGCAGGCCTTCGTGTTCGGCCATGGTGATTACGGTCTCTGCCAGATTATTTAATCCCAATGGACTAAGTTCCTGGAAGGTAATGTTTTTGCAAAAGCTGGATAAACTAACTCCCGAATAAGCTTTAGCATGTCCTGCGGTTGGCAAGGTATGATTTGTTCCCGAAGCGTAATCTCCAACAGACTCCGGACTGCTGGGCCCTAGAAAAACAGATCCCGCATTTCTAATGCCCGGAACCAGTTCATCGTAATCGCTGCAATTGACAATAAGGTGTTCTGGGGCGTAGGTATTAGAGAATTGGCATTGGGCAATGCG
Source organism: Luteibaculum sp. (assembly GCA_049594055.1). Lineage (GTDB taxonomy): Bacteria > Bacteroidota > Bacteroidia > Flavobacteriales_D > Luteibaculaceae > Luteibaculum. The sequence continues at coordinate 1,411 of JBMYJC010000266.1, forward strand.
ACTATTTCCTTCATCGTAGTCCTCGTTAATCACCACCGCAAAAGAATTCTCAAGTGCTTGTTTGGCAATCTCCTTTCTGGGAAGTTTTTCCAACTGTTTCTCCAGCTCTTTTTCTACCAAGTTCACCCAATCTTCATCATCGCATAGCAGTACACATTGGGAGTCTGCCCCGTGCTCTGCCTGCGAGAGCAGATCTGCGGCAATGTAGGCAGGGTTTGCGAGAGTATCTGCCCAAACCAGAACTTCAGATGGCCCGGCGGGCATGTCTATGGCTACCCCCAATTGTTGGGCATGCATTTTTGCAGCCGTTACATACTGATTTCCTGGCCCAAAGATTTTAAAGGATTTTGGTATTTGTTCGGTTCCCAAAGCGGCAGCCGCAATAGCTTGCGCCCCGCCAATACGGTAAATGTTTTTTATTCCCACCAACTTAGCCGCATAAGCAATGGCTGGATGAATGCTTCCTTCCTTGTTGGATGGTGTAAACAGGTTAATTTCTCTAACCCCTGCAGCATTAGCCGGAACACCTAACATGAGCACAGTTGAAAATAACGGTGCAGAGCCACCCGGAATGTAAATAGCCACAGAATCTAAAGGCACCTGCCTCTGCCAGCAGCGCACTTCCTTGTCGGTTTCTATTACCTGATGAGCTAAACGCTGGGCTTCGTGAAACTGCCAAATATTGTTTTTTGCGTGCATAATGGCCCGGCACCTCTCGTGCCAGCAACTCGATCTCCTGCGTACTCAGTTTAAATTTTTCGGGAACCGAAGCCTCAAAAAGCTTGCAATAGTGCCTAAGGGCGTCATCCCCCTTTTGCGCTACCGTGCTAAAAATCTCTTCAATTAAAGGCTGAATGTTAGCCCGCTCCAATTCAGGCCTTTTACAAATTTTCTCCCAAGTATTTTTGGGTGGATTTACATAAACCTTCATCCTTCAGTTCTTAATCAAACATTTTTTCAATTGGCACCACCAAAATTCCCTCTGCACCAAGTTTGTGCAGCTGATCTATAATATCCCAAACCTCATCCTCCTTAACCACGCTGTGCACAGAGCTCCAGCCCTCTTTTAGCAGTGGCATAACGGTTGGACTATTTATACCCGGTAAAACAGCTGCAATCTCATCCAGTTTTTCATTGGGTGCATTTAAAAGGATGTAGCGATTGCTCTTCCCTTGTTGCACAGCTTTTATACGAAAAAGGAGTTGATCTAAAGCCTTTTGTTGCTCGGGCTCCAGGTTAGGGTTTGCAATGAGTACCGCCTGCGAACGCATAACTGTTTCCACTTCTTTCAAACCATTCATAGCCAAGGTAGAACCAGAGGAAACAATATCCAGCACTCCATCAGCTAAACCTATTCCAGGCGCTATTTCCACCGATCCCGATATGGTGTGAATGGAGGCTTGGATGTTGTTCTCTTCCAGGTACTTTTTAAGTAACGCACTATAGCTAGTAGCAATTCTTTTCCCTTGGAAATATTCCAATCCCGGGTATTTTTCACCGCGCGGAATGGCCAGCGACAACCTGCATTTTCCGAAGCCCATGTTGGCCACCACCTTCACTTTTCTTTGCTCCTCTGCTACAACATTCTCACCCACTATGCCAAAGTGTGCCACGCCATTCTCTACATATTTTGGAATATCGTCATCGCGCAAAAAGAGCAGCTCCAAATTTGAGTTGGGTACCGAAGCTTTTAACTTGTTGTGGCCCAGGTTTAAATCTAAACCGCAGTTCTTTAAAATTTCAATCGACTTATCACTCAGTCGACCTCCTTTTTGAATGGCAATTTTTGTCTTTTCCATAGCAAAAAAAAAGGCTCCGTTTTGCGGAGCCTTTCGATTATAATTGGTTTACACTTTACAACAATTCATAATCCATCTTCACCGCTTTTTAGCGCTTGTACCTAAATGCAAATGATGATGGCGAAAAATTTTCATGCGGCAAATGTAGTTTTTTTCCGACAAAACCGAATTTAATTCTTCAAAAATTCGTTTTCTAAGCAATGGATGCCTTAACAGGCTTCACGATGTTTCCATTTGGGCTATCAGCAAGATTTATCGCGTCTAGATTGAACCCATAATATTCATTAGAAGATTTGAGAATAACCAACAAAATCTTCTACTGAA
>JBMYJC010000267.1:0-3507 GCA_049594055.1 Luteibaculum sp.
GTTATTCTGGCAATTATCAGCAGCAACACAAAATAGGCAGCTATTAAACCAATTATTAATTGTGGGCTCATAGGGGCTGGGAATAAAGCGTTTTAATTGTTTTTCTTTGCAGCCATGATAGAGGATCAAATTCCATCTAAGCACGTTGCCAAGGCAGTAGAGCAGCTTTCTTCTTTGCCATCGGTAGGAAAAAAAACTGCATTACGCCTGGTTTTAAGCATGCTAAAATGGGAAAAAGATCGAGTCCTTGAATTTGGCCTGGCCTTTTCTTCACTAGCCGAGAATGTTAACTACTGCGAGCGCTGTCATAACCTAAGCGATGAGAAGATTTGCAAAATCTGCAGCAACCCCAGTAGAGAAGAGGACACCCTATGCGTGGTAGAAAGTGTAAAGGATGTGTTGGCCATTGAGTCTACCATGCAATTTAAAGGGGTCTACCACGTTTTGGGCGGGATAATCGCACCCATGGAAGGAATAGGTCCCGAAGACTTAAATATTTCCAGCTTGGAAGAGCGCTGCCAGAAAGAACCAATAAAGGAAGTTATACTTGCTCTTAGTGCTACCATGGAAGGGGATACCACAGGTTTTTACCTGCACAAAAAACTTGCTCCGCACTGCGAAAAAATTACTACTCTGGCCAGAGGAATAGGCTTTGGTGATGAGTTGGAATACGCAGATGAACTCTCCCTAGGTCGTTCTATCCTTTACCGAACCCCTTACGAGCAATCGCAGAAAAAATGAAGCTGAGCATTGTTATTGTAAACTACAATGTGAAGCACTTTCTTCAACAGTGTTTGCAATCTGTGTTTGACGCCCAGCAGGGAATTAAGATGGAAGTTTTTGTCGTGGACAACAACTCCGTTGACGGTTCTGTGGACATGCTACAAAAATCATTTCCGCAGGTAATTATCATTGCCAACAAAGAAAACCTTGGATTTAGTAAAGCCAATAACCAGGCTTTAAGGCAGGCCAGGGGCGAATACGTACTCCTGCTGAATCCCGATACGGTATTACAGGAGGATAGCTTAAAGAAATCCCTCGATTTTATGGATCGCAGGCCCGATTCCGGGGGCTTGGGTATAAAAATGATAGACGGCAGCGGCAACTATCTGCCCGAGTCTAAGAGAGGCTTGCCCTCCCCTTGGACCGCCCTCTATAAAATGATAGGCTTAAGCAAGGTATTTCCAAAGCACCCAAAATTTGCGCGTTACTATCTCGGTCACCTTAGTCATAATGAGAACCAGGAAATTGAAGTGCTCTCTGGAGCCTACATGCTGATGCGGAAAAAAGCCTTAGATCAGGTAGGTCTTTTGGATGAAGACTTCTTTATGTATGGCGAGGATATCGATTTATCCTACCGCATTTTAAAAGGCGGATATAAAAACCTGTATTTGGCCGATTCACAAATCATCCACTACAAAGGAGAAAGCACCAAAAAAGGCAGCTTAAACTACGTAAGGGTGTTTTATTTAGCCATGATTCTTTACGCCCAAAAACACCTAAACGGCCAAAAGGAAAGGGTTTTTGTAAGCATGATTAAGCTGGCAGTTTATTTAAAAGCCCTACTCGCTCTGCTGGGCAACTTTTGGCGCAAAACCTGGCCTGTCCTCTTAGAATTTGTAATCATAGGAATCACCTTAAGTTTTGCTTTAAATCTGTTTGAGGAATTACAGGAAAAGCTAATTCCCAAGCATATCTCAGACCCCGCACCCTGGATTATTGCAAGCCTCTCTATTCTGTCCTTATTAGCCATAAATGCCTACAAAACCGGAAGCGGATTTACAAAGCTTTTGAAAGCGGGAATTATTTTCTTTCTGGTTTTTGGATTTAGTTATACCCTACTCCCCGAAAATTTGCGCTTCTCCAGGCTTTTTGTTTTGGGCTCTCCCCTACTGATCATCCCAATATTAGGCCTTACACGATTCGTATTAGACCGATTAAAACTCGCCCACTACTTCCATAAAACCCAGCATACTATTCTTCTGGTCGGAAAGGAGGAGAACACAAAAACTATCTCGGAGAAGTTGAGGAGAATGGATGACCAGGCCATTTGCCTTCACTGGACTCCTGGGAATCTTCAAAAACAGACCGAAAGCGATAATCAATTGGCCGAGCTCTCTAGAATACACAGGGCCGATGAAATCATCTTCCTCAATAGCGACTTGAAGAATGAACGCATTTTTAACCTCATGGCGCTGCCATACCAGAGAGAAATTCATTTTAAGATCATTCCCCGAGAAACCGATTTTGTAATTGGATCTGGATCTAAAAATGCACGCGGACAACTGAGTTTTTTAGAACCAGAACCCCTCTTTTCTACCAGAGCCAAGCGCAAAAAACGCTGGGCAGATCTTTTGTTCAGCTTCCTTATGCTCCCTCTATTTCCCGTCTTACTTATCCTAACCAATCCCAGTGGCTTATTGGCCAATTGGTGGAGTGTGCTAATCGGTAAAAAAACCTGGGTGGGCCTAAATCCCGAGTTTTTAAATTCCTTAATCCAGCCTAATTTGAATCGTGGAGTGATATACATTGCTCCATCGGATCTTAGCGAAGAAAACATCCTGGAAATCAACCGGAACTACTGCAAAAATTACAGTTTAAACCAAGAATTAGAACGAATATCCAAGGAGATAAAAAACCTCGGGAAGCGGCATGGCACTTAATCTTTGGCTACAAGGCTTATTCGTATAAATTTGCAGCAACTAGATCGTTATGGGAAAAATTGAAATACTACTGCCTAAAATGGGCGAAAGCGTTGCAGAGGCAACGGTGACACAAATTTTGGTGAGTGCGGGTGATAGCGTAGAGGCGGATGATCCCATTGTGGAAATTGCTACCGATAAAGTAGATAGTGAGGTTCCTGCTCCTGAGAGTGGAAAGATTATAGAAATACTCTGCAACGAAGGGGACGTGATAGCCGTAGGCAAACCCATTGCGATAATTGAGGTGGAAGGTGCCGCTGATAGCCCTGGAAGCACTGCTCCTGCCCCAGAAAAGAAAACAGAAGAGGTTAATAAACCTGAACCGGTTGCAGCTAAAATTGAAGAGGAAATTCAGGAAGTAAGTTCCAACCTGAAATCTAACACCGGAGATTCCAATAAATTTTACAGCCCTTTAGTGCGCAGCATTGCCAAAGAAGAGAACATATCTTTTGAGGAGCTTGACGCAATAGCTGGAAGTGGAGCACAAGGAAGAGTAACCAAAGAAGACATTCTAAGTTACGTTGATCAGCGTAAAAATGGCAGTACGCCCAAAGTTGCACCAAAACCAGAGAGCGCACCAAAAGCACAACCCAGTGCTGCAGTTCCTGCCGCAACTAAGAGCGCTGAAATTCCACAACCTGCAGTTTCTGTTGGTGGATCTGACAGCATTGAAGAAATGGGTCGCATGCGCAAATTAATTGCCGACCACATGGTGATGTCGAAGCAGGTTTCTCCGCATGTCACTTCATATGTTGAGGCGGATGTCACAAACATCGTTGAATGGCGAAACAAAATTAAAGGAGCT
>JBMYJC010000268.1:0-3504 GCA_049594055.1 Luteibaculum sp.
TACCGAAAAACGAAACACCGCATACTATCTGCTTTACGGCTTCTACAAAAGATTATTTAACCTACCCGAATACCAACTGTCATGATGAAAAGAAGAGATTTTTTGAAAACTACAGCTGGAGGTGCGCTTTCCAGCTTCATGTTGCAAGGTATTCCGGTGCAAAGCATGGCCAATTCCAAGCTTTTGCAGCTCTTGGCCGATGAAGAATGTGAGGATAGAATTTTAGTTCTTATCCAGTTAAATGGAGGAAATGACGGACTGCATACTTTAATTCCCCTTGACCAATACGATAAATTACAGTTGGCCAGACCCAACTTTGTATATCCTGAGAATCAAGCGCTGCCCCTTTTGGGAGTTAATGATTTGGCCTTGCACGGGAGCATGACCCACCTGCGTAACCTCTATGCCGATGGTAAACTCACCCTCGTTCAAAACGTGGGCTATCCCAATCAAAATTTTTCACACTTCCGCAGTACCGATATTTGGCTAACTGCAAGCGATGAAGACGAAGTACTTGACACAGGCTGGTTGGGCAGAACCATGGATTGCAAACACCCGGATTATCCTACCAACTACCCAAACGAAGATTTTCCCGATCCAATTGGAATACAAACCGGAGTGTTTGTTTCTCCTGGATTTTTGGGACAAAACGCTAGTTATGGCTATGCCATTGATGATCCCGACAACTTTTATCAATTAATTGACGATACGGACAATACCCCAACTGATACTCCCTACGGCCACGAGCTTTCTTTTATCCGCCAAACGGCCAGGCAATCAAATGCCTACAGTCAAATTATTGTTGAAGCTGCGGGCAAACAAAACAACTTATCAGATTTATACCCCGCAGCCAGGCAAAACTCCTTGGCAGACCAGCTAAAAATAGTAGCTCGGATGATTGGGGGCGGATTAAAAACCCGCATTTATATGGTTTCATTGGGTGGATTTGATACCCACGCCAACCAAATAGAACCAGGGTCTCCCACCGAAGGATTACACGGTGAACTGCTTTTCAAAGTATCGGAGGCAATGAATGCTTTCCAAGATGATATTGAAAAAATGGGGGTTTCTAATAAAGTGCTTAGCATGACCTTCTCGGAATTTGGACGGAGGATAGCTTCAAACGGTTCCTACGGTACGGATCACGGATCTGCGGCCCCGCTGTTTATCATGAGCTCGGGAATAGAAGGATCGATAATTGGGAACAACCCAGTTATCCCTAATACCGTTGGTCCTCAGGACAATCTGGACATGGAAATTGATTTCAGGTCGGTTTACGCCACTGTACTCAGAGACTGGTTTTGTATTCCAGAGGACAAAATCAGGGAAATTCTATTTGGGGACTTTGACATTCTGCCCTTGCAAACTACAGGAGTTAAAAGCTATGATAGCTCATTAGCGCAGATTAAACTATTCCCCAACCCGGCACAAAACGATGTTTTTATTGAGAATGATGGGCAAGCTTATAAGCTGGAGATTTTCGATGCACGTGGAATGCGTGTAAAAGGTCCGCTGAAGTTTTCGGGTAATAATTTACAACCCATTGATGTTTCGCCATTAAAAAGCGGATCCTACCATGTGAAACTTCAAAATGCCAGTGGATACCGGGTAATGCAGATGATTAAAATTTAATTGTCATTATCAGCAAGTGGCGAATCTAGATCATGAGTCTTTCCAAAAAACACGATTTTTTTGCGCCAGCGTTTAACTGCCGAATAAATGGGAGTGCGATCCACTATGGACTTACCTCTTTTGATTACATAATCGGGAAAGGGCGATGGTAATCGCTCGCCTTTACTGTCCAACATCATAAAACCGGTAAGGTCTGTGTTAAACGTATTGTTTCTAGACTCAATTTTATAGGGGTCAATTATAAAAACAGGCCTTTCCTGATCCACCTGCATTGACATTCCATTCTCATTTTTTACCGCACTATAATCTCCTGATTTTACTGCGTCAAAATTCTCGGTATAAAAAAATCCAATTTCACCTGGAAACTGCTTAAACGCACTTAAAATCTCGTTTCGAAACTGATCTTGTTCCAGAATAAACTCCTCCAACTTATCAGTTTTGTTGGTGCGAACCAGATATTCAATCTGGGGATCCTTTTCTTGAAATTTTATCAAAAACGTGGCATTCCAAAATTGACGGTACACCTCAAATGCAGGAGATTTGTCTTTTTTCTGCCCTAGCAAGCATCCACCAGAAAAGATTAGTGCAATTAGAATCCCAATTTTTAACTGCTGCATAACATGGAGTTTTTCATTAACTACAAAAAACGAGCCTAATACATTGCCAATTAGGCTATTAATCGATTTATTTACGAAAGTAAAGCATCTTAGTATAACTTTCCCTTTGATGCCAACTCAAACCTACGATATAACTATGCTTGGAGCCAAGTGCCAATTAACTATAGGAACCTTATCCATTGCAGAATCACAAAAATTTTATTCCAAACTTGGCTTTAGAGTGGTGGCTAAAGGGGATCACCCCTTTCGCTGGTGCAAAATAACAGACGATAGTTTACTGGCTTTATTATACGAGAACGGCAATAATTATCTGGGCCTTACTTATTTTGATACCAATATCAGCCGCAGCCAGACGCTAATTACCGATCTAAATATTCCACTCGTTCAAAATGCCCCGCGAGAAAAAATCTTTATCTCCAAGGAGGACTTAATAGTAACCATTGCGCAAAGTTCGGGTACAGAGGAAATGATAAACGTTGTACTGGCCGCAGAGGAGTACCTGAGTGGCGGCAATAAACAATTCCCAATTAAAAACAAGGTAATAGGAACCTTTGGTGAGCTTGGTGTACAAGTGAATAGCGTTACACAGTCTAAAGATTACTGGGAAGATTTAGGCTATCATGAAATTCATTTTAACGAACATCCCTACCGTAGAATATTACTAACGGATGGCCTCTTTAATTTGGGAATGCACGAAAACTTAAAAATGCTTCCCCAATCCATTATCTATTACACGGATAACCTAGGCCAGGTAAAAAAGGCATTACAGCAGAACCAAATTCCTTACGAGGAAGAGCACTTCCAGTTTTGGAATGAGACCCATCCCCTACACATTCGTACCCCAGAACAGCAACACATTTACGTTGTTGAGATATAGTACATAGTTTTGCTCCATGCCCCATTCCTTCCAGTTAACTTCTGAGTACACCCCTATGGGGGACCAACCTGAAGCCATAAGACAATTGGTGGAAGGGGTAAACAATGGCACTTTCGCCCAAACGCTTTTAGGCGCAACGGGTACCGGTAAAACCTTTACCGTGGCTAACGTAATTCAGCAGGTGAATAAGCCCACATTAATCCTTTCCCACAATAAAACGTTGGCAGCACAGCTCTACGGAGAGTTTAAACAGTTTTTCCCCAATAATCTGGTGGAATATTTTGTTTCCTACTACGATTATTACCAACCCGAGGCCTATCTACCCGTTACAGGAACTTACATAGAAAAGGATTTGAGTATTAATGAGGAAATTGAAAA
>JBMYJC010000269.1:0-1496 GCA_049594055.1 Luteibaculum sp.
TCTCAATATTTTCCTCTGCCTTTTTCTGAGCGGCCTCGTTTAAATCCTGTCCCTCAATTTGTTGGGCAATAAGATTGTCTCGCTTGGCAATAAAAGTATCCTTATTGATAGCGCTATAAAACAGCCATAAAAATGCCGTAAGGACTATAGAATAAAACAAACCAGCCTTTAATCCTTGCTTTAAATAATCCGTAAACCCCTTTTTCTCGGGAAAGAACTTTTTAAACTGGATAACTGCAAAAAATACCGAAAGCAGGATGAATAAAATGTGCAGCAGAAAAACGTATTTACCTGATTCTGGAGTTTCGTATCCAAAATAAAAAAGTGCCAATCGGATTAGGATGGCACTTAATGCAAAAAACAATGTTAACATCATAGACTTTAACCGTTCATCGTAATAAAGAACTCTTCATTACTTCTTGTTTCTTCCACTCGTTTTTTTATTTCTTCCATAGCCTCAATGGGGTTCATATCGGCTAAGTATTTCCTTAGTATCCACATTCTTTGCAGATGCTCTTTGTCCATAAGAAGATCCTCTCTTCGGGTACCCGATGTAAGTAGGTCTATGGATGGGAACAGTCTTCTATTGGATAGCTTACGATCTAACTGAAGCTCCATGTTACCGGTTCCTTTAAATTCCTCGAAAATAACTTCATCCATTTTCGAGCCGGTCTCGGTAAGTGCCGTGGCCAATATGGTTAAAGAACCGCCGTTTTCAACATTCCTGGCTGCACCAAAAAAGCGCTTGGGTTTATGCAGTGCATTGGCATCCACACCACCGGATAAAACTTTTCCTGAAGCGGGCTGCACCGTATTATAAGCCCTTGCCAGTCGGGTAATGGAGTCTAATAGAATTACTACATCATGCCCACATTCCACCATGCGCTTGGCTTTCTCCAATACTATGTTGGCAATTTTAACGTGATTGCTGGCCTGCTCATCAAAGGTAGAGGCAATAACCTCGGCATTCACACTGCGCTTCATGTCGGTTACTTCCTCAGGTCTCTCATCAATTAAAAGAATAATGAGATACACTTCTGGGTGATTGGCTGCAATTGCATTTGCAACCTGCTTTAACAATACCGTTTTACCAGTTTTCGGCTGCGCTACAATTAACCCACGCTGTCCTTTACCGATGGGGGAGAACATGTCCATGATTCGGGTGGATGTGGTGCACTCCTCATCAGAGAGACGCAGTTTTTCTTGCGCAAATAATGGGGTTAAATATTTAAAGGGAATTCTATCTCTAACAAAGTCGGGCTTTCTTCCATTGATGGATTCCACTTTTACTAAGGGGAAATATTTCTCGCCATTTTTTGGCGGGCGTATTTCACCGCGAATTGTATCCCCAGTTTTTAATCCAAACAATTTGATTTGAGATTGCGACACGTATACATCATCCGGAGAGTTGAGATAGTTAAAATCACTTGATCTCAGGAAGCCGTAGCCATCAGAAAGGATTTCGAGAACACCTTCGCTGACCACGAGGCCGTCGA
>JBMYJC010000269.1:1506-3487 GCA_049594055.1 Luteibaculum sp.
CAAAAGATTATGCCCTCAAAGTCAAACTTATCGGCAGGGTTGTCTTGTTTTTTGTGTTGGTCCTGATTGGGGTTGTTTTGACCCTGCTGCTGATTCTGGTTATGGTTTTGATTTTGGTTCTGGTGCTGGTGTTGGTTTTGTTGGCGCTGGGATGGACGATTTGAGTTATCTCGTTTATCGTTTTGAGAATTGCGATTGTCAAACCTGCGGTTGTCTTGACGCTTTTGCTGATTGTCATCCGCGGAGTTATCCTCTCGTCTTTTATTTTGTCTGTCTTGCGGATTGTTATGCCTATTCTGGTCTTGCTGTCTGTTTTCTCGGTTTCGGTTGGATGGGTTTTTACCGTCATCCTCCCGTTTTCTTGGATCTTTTCTAGGCCTCTTGCCTCGATCATCGTTTGATGATTCTGAAGAAAAAAGGTCATTATTCTCCTTTTTTGGTGGAGTTTTCTTTTGATCGGAATCCGCTTCTGCGCTCTCAAATACATTAAATACCGCTTCCACGTACTTTGGGTCATCCGCTTGTTTATCTAGAATGCGGTATACTAAATCCTCTTTTTTCAGGCCTGTGCCTTTGATTTTTAGCTCTTTGGCTATTTCACGCAAGTCAAGAATTTTCTTGGCCTTGAGCTGTTCAATGTCGTACATTAATAATTGCTTGATTAAATATTATCCTCTGGAAATTTCAACTCGATAATTCGGGATGGCATTGGGCAGAGATTGCGCCCGTGTCGAAACAAAAGTAAGTTTTTTTGCAATCAACAAAGAGCTGGTGCTTATTTTTTCGTTGAAGTCTTTAACAAGCTCATGTTGAAACCTATATTTGCCCGCAACCAAACACCTATCCATGCTACAACGCATACAAACCGTTTATTTGATCCTAGCCGTAATTGCTCAGTTCCTTTTCAATGTTTTAAGCATTGCTAGTTTCACAAAAAATGATTTTTCCTGGGAGTTAAGTGCTTATGCTTTCAAAGGTAGCCAGGAGATTGATGTTCCTTTGTATTTCATAAGCTTTGGTGGGGTGGCAATAAACATACTTGCTTTGGCTACGGCCTACCTCATTTTTCTATTCAAAAAAAGGAGATTACAATTAAAGCTTGCTCATGTAATCTATTTCCTTTTGTTGGTATTAACGGTTGCTATGTACTTTAATCTCAACAGCATTCGAGAAATATTAAGTGCCCAGTATGGGGAATTAGAAGTGAGTTATAATTTATCCAGCTATTTGCCAGTAATTGCAATCGCTTTTATATTGTTGGCTATAAGATCTATTAAAAAGGACGAGGAATTAGTGCGATCTTTAGATAGAATCCGCTAGTTCACCGCGCCTTCCAAGTTCTACCACGCGGAGGTTTTTAATTCCCATTTCTGGGTCTATGGAAAACAGCAACAAGGTTTTTATTTTATGGAAGCCATGGTTGCCAGCAGCCCCGGGGTTCAGGTATAAAAAGCCTCGTTTTTTATCCCGTTCTACCCTTAAAATATGACTATGCCCGCAGATGTATACATGGGGTTTTACCTGATCTAACCAATGACTTACTCTTGCTGGATAAACGTAGGGTTTACCACCGATGTGGGTTAACGCAAATTTCCAACCTAATCTTTCCAAAACCAGGAATTCAGGAAGAACCTTTCTTATTTGGTGGTCATCTATATTTCCATAAACCCCGTAAACGGGCTTTATTTTTTCCAGTTTTTCAAGAGTGGAAATAGTACCCACATCCCCTCCGTGCCAAATTTCATCTACAGCCTCCAGATACTTCCAAATTTTGTTATCCAAATGGCTGTGGGTATCAGAAATAAGTGCAATTTCCATCAACTCAATTAGTTTTGCTGCCGTGCAAAGGTACGCGGCTAAAATATCATTTCTAGGAACCCCCTTCCACGGATGGCAGAGGCAAGAAAATGCCCATACAATTCAGGGGCAAATAGAGAAAGCGCTTAGCACATTGGCTAAGCAGTCAATTGCTGTTGTTGGT
>JBMYJC010000270.1:0-3464 GCA_049594055.1 Luteibaculum sp.
AAATCATATAATCCACCCGCCTCTGGAATTGCTTATATGGGAGATTTCTCCAGGAAATTGGATTACAAAGGGGCCACCCTGGAGAATGTAAACATACAAGCGGTTAGTGAAGATTACGAGCAAGTAAAAAGCCTAAAACTATTTACAGGAAGGTTATTTACCGACAATGAATACCGTTCTGGAAATCCCTTGTTGGTATTGGGGTATGGCATTGCAGAAAACTTTTTTGGAGATCCTCAACTCGCGTTATTCAAAGAAGTTAAGGTGGATGGCTTGAGAGCCACAGTAGTTGGAGTTTTTGAAAAGGAAGGCAGCAGCATTTTTGGGGATAGCATGGATGAAACCGTGTTAATACCAGTGAATTTTGCCAAAAACCTCACCAATCTGCGCAATGTAGATGGCTCCATTATGGTAAAGGCTGCCGCGGGGGTTAGTAATAGTCAATTGCAGGATGAATTGGAGGGAATTATGCGCAACATAAGACGTATAAGACCCAAAGAGGACAACGATTTTGCCTTGAATGAATCTTCTTTAATTAACACCCAACTGGACGGATTATTTGGGGTTATAAACACCGCTGGGTTTTTTATTGGAATCCTCTCCATTCTGGTTGGAGGGTTCAGTATTGCCAACATCATGTTTGTTTCGGTTAAGGAGCGAACCAACCTAATAGGAATTCAAAAGGCCTTAGGCGCCAAGAATTATTTTATTCTGCTGCAGTTTTTATTTGAAGCGGCATTCTTAGCCGTTGTTGGTGGATTGATTGGCTTGTTCTTAATTTTTATTGGAACTCTTTTGGGAAGCGCTTTTACCGATTTCACCGTTACCTTGACGCTTAAGAACATTATTCTAGGCGTAGGGATATCGGCAATTATTGGCTTGCTCTCTGGAATTATCCCTGCCTATTTTGCCTCGCGGCTGGATCCCGTTGATGCGATACGGAGTAATTAAACTCCAGGCCCCATAATTTTTTGTGCCTAAAACCCAGATTTCATCAAAATTTAATTTGACTGGATAATTAGTATCAAAATTCAGGCCTATATTGGGTGAAGTAATTCTATCCCATGAATAAATTTCTTTGTTGTTTAGGCTTGGCTTTGCTTACACAAGCTTGTTTTTACACTGAGGTTTCGGAACCTGAAATCCGCTCAGCTTATTCGCCAATTTCCTATTCACGTTCAGATTTAGATAAATCTGTGCAGCTCCAGGATGCGCGAAACATTGAAAACTCGGGCAAAATCTATGTCTTTAACCACCTGCTTTTTGTAGGTGAAAAGCGAAAAGGATTTCATGTATTTGACAATACAAATCCTGCGGAGCCGCAAAAAATTAAATTTTTACAAGTGCTTGGATGCACCGATGTAGCCATTAGAAACAATGTTTTGTTCTTTAACCAGGCTACAGACCTGATTACCGTGGAGTACAGCTTTGGATCCGATAGCATTACCTTATTAAAGCGCGTGGCCAATGTTTTTCCAGAAATACTTCCGCCGGACGGCATCCCAAGCTATTCACATCCCGACAGTGTAATTATTGATTGGCAACGTAATTTCTAGATCATGAAAAAGTTTTTGTTTTTCCTCCTTGCCCTTGTAGTTATAAGTGCCTGTGAAAAAGATGGTCAGGAATCAGCTGCAATGGTATCTAACGATGGTCAGGGTGGCTCCCTGGCAACATTTGTTTTAAAAGGCGAATACCTCTATGTGGTAGACCATATGGATCTCAACGTTTTCAGCGTAAAAGAAACGGGGAATCCGGTTTTTGTAAACTCAGTGCCGGTTGGATTTGACATTGAGACGCTCTTCGGTTTTCAGGATTACCTCTACATCGGATCGCGAAACGGTATGTTTATTTACGGCCTAACTAACCCAGAACAACCCAGTTACCTGGGAGGAGCCAGTCATTTTACAGCCTGCGACCCTGTGGTAGCCAACGAAACACACGCCTTTGTTACCCTGCACAGCAATGTTATTTGTGGAAACGATATCAATGTGTTGGAAGTGTACGACATTCAAAACATCACCAGCCCAAGATTGATTCACAGCAGAAACTTAATTCAGCCCAAAGGATTAGGACTTTACAACGACTTTCTTATCGTTTGCGATGATGAGATTAAAATATTTGATGTAAGCAATCCAGTGAATTTAAAGCTGGTGAACTCCATTTCTAAAAGTGCTTTTGATGTAATCATTTTAGGAGACTTGCTTATTGCCATTGGCGAAGCGGGGCTGTATCAATACCAGCTTATTCCTACCGAAGAAGGCTTGGATTACACCGAACTCAGTACCGTGCAGATTTAATTCCCTTTTTGACATGACCAGAATTTTAGTTTTTGCACTTTTCATAGTGAGCCTTTTGGCTTGTAACAAAGATGACTCTGTTGCCGGAAGAAATACGGTGAATGAGAGTAGAACGGTGGAGTTCCGTGAGTTATCTATGCTAGTAAACATTGAAGACGATAATTCCAACTTTTTGGTGCTGGAGAAAATAGACTCGTTACAATTAAGAATTGGAGATTTTATAACGCTAACTGTGCCCTCACTTGCAGTAGATACCTCAAGAATTAACAAGTTTCAGTCGGGAAATTTTTGGGTATCTACAAAAAAGGTAAGCTATCTAGTCATAGCACGACCTGAGGTTGAGCCTGAAGAATATGAAACCGCTGGCCAATACGCAGAATTTTTAAATCAAATTTTGGAGTTGGAGCCAGGGGAATACGTTTGCCTAATAGAGGCAGTATATCTTAAAGATAGGAATGGGGTTGCTACCGAATTCTTCCCCATGGCATACACCAACTTTACCGTTGAAGAAAATACAGTGAGTTCCTTTGCTGGAGAGATTAATTTAAAGTTTTAATCAATGCGCCTTTTATATACAGCAATTCTTGCTCTGATAATCTGTTCCTGTTACAAACCAGGTAAAATAGAGGTTGTAAACAATATTGACCGGGTGGAAATCAGGGATGTTAAATGGGGAGAGATACGAGTTGCGAGTAGTTTGTTTCCGGGTGAAAAGTCCAAAAAGCTTGAGATTGATAAATCAACCGATAGGCTTCCCAGCACCTACAACGTGTCCTTTGTAATGTCTGCCAATGGAAGGAGTATTTTTTTAACCACAGAAGCCACTTACGACTTAGATCAAGATGAAACACTTACTATCATTCTTGATGATGACACCCCAGTAAAAAGTAACAATTAAGGCAACAAAAAACCCCGACCAATTTGGCCGGGGCTTAATTATTTAATTGGGGTTTCCCTAGTTAGACATCCCTAATTCAACTTCCTCATTTTCCTCCGCTTTTGCTTTTGGAGCTAAAGTTTGAACGGGCTTTTCTACCAGCTTCAATTCGTTTACCAGATTGTTTGCTCCGGCAAATTTGTCCATTACAAACACTATATAGCGAGCATCCACACAAATGGTGCGTTGGATTTGCGTTTCAAATGAAATATCTCCACTCATCGCTT
>JBMYJC010000271.1:0-3452 GCA_049594055.1 Luteibaculum sp.
TACTCCAATTCGCATCCCCCCACCATAGCCACGGCACGATAAGACACGCTGGTTGTTGGTCTTACCGTTGGATTTTGGTTGTTAACATCATTAATATCAGGGTGATTATCCCATTGAAAGGATGTCATAGGGAGCGAAGGGTCTAGATCGGGGCCAATGTCCAAAGGTTCTCCAGCACAAATGATGGTGTCATTAATTGTAAAAGTACCTGGGTAAAAAATTTGGATATCCTTTCTAATGGTATCTGAAATGTTACAGGCAGTAGGTCGGTTTGCAACTAAAGTAACCGTGTATGTTCCAGGAGAGGAATAGGTGTGCGTTGGATCTGAATCCGTGGAATTGTTTCCATCTCCAAAATCCCATTTATATTCTTCTGCTGGGGTGGAAAGGTTTCCAAAGTTTACTGTACCGTTAGCTAAACAGCCAGGAGCTGGGATGGAAAAGTCTGCCGTTACCAAAGGGGGTTCAAGGTCAAATTTAAACACCGCCATGTTGCAGTTTTGAGAGTTGTCTCTTGAGCTGTGTGCCCCAGGGGTGGTAGGAAACCCGTTAACATTAGCCGGTCCGCAACTGGCGCAAACAGCCTGGTAAACAATCCCCTTTTTATCAAAACGACTGGTTCCTCCATCCACATGTTCCCCAACATTTGGGTCACCTATATAAGTTCCATATACCAGGTTGCTCATGTCGGGCCCGAAAACAGCCAGGTACTGCTCTCCAGGGTTATTAGAGGTTCCATCAAAAGCATCGGGCGTTACGGGCAGGAATGCTGTATTTAGATTGGGGTATTGCCCACTAAGGTTAGTTCCCCAACCCGCAATATAGATCCTTTGACAATTGTCTACCAGGAAGGCAGTGGGCGAAATCCGGGGTAATCCAGCCCCAGTTCCAATTGTTGCGCTCAACAAACGGGTTTTACCATCGGGCGAAAATTTGGTAACAAATAAGCCTCCAGCAGGATCGTTGTAGCTCGGATTACCCTGCGTAAAGAAGTTGCCCGTTTCCTCTGTTTGCCCAAATACATAGATAAAATCCTGTTTATCAAACTCAATAAAATAGATCTGATCGTAGCGAGTGGCGCCCAAGTAAGACAAGAAGTTTAGGCCAAAGCCGTTTCGGTTGATGGATCCAAAGAATCCATCGGTTGCCCCACCGTTATTGGCTTGAAAGCCTCTTTTTGTTGTTGGAATTAGGATATCTGAACTGGAGGTTCCACCCGCAAATAAAATCTCATTGGGTTTTACGGCAATGGAGTGAATAACATCTGTACCGCTTCCCCCTAAAAAGGTGCTGTACAAAAGGTTGGAAAGGCTAGGGTTAATTATGCATAGTACAGCGTCACTTAAAGCTCTGGGCGAACCGGGGGTAAGGGTGCTTTGAAAGGCGTTGGGTGTAATTGGGAAATCAGGAGAAAAGGTGGAAGATGCGATATACACATTCCCACTTTCATCAATATCTATTTCGCCTCGAAATTCATCGGCATAGTTATACAGTGTCGGTGGTTCGTTGTGTATTCCAATGGTGGCATAGATGCCATTAAAGCCATCATTCTCGGTTCCCCCCAAGAATGTGGAGCTTAACAATGCCGTTCCATCGGCAGATAATCGGCTGATAAAAATATCTAGTCCATTATTGAACTGAACGTTTCCAAAATTGGCATTTGTGCTTGGCCCACCATTAAAGGTTCTATCAATGGCTCCTGCTGTGGTGGGATAGTTGGAAGAGCCCGTGGTTCCCAAAACATAGAGTTCCCCAAACTCATTCACCACAATACTATGCGGTTGTTCGTTATCGTTTCCTCCCAAATAGGTACTGTAAATGAGCTTGGTACCTGTAGTATCGAATTTTGTAACTACAACATCAAAGGAACCACCATTGTATGTTCTGTCGTAAACACCCAGGTTTGTTGGGTAGCCATTTCCATAAGCATTACCGCCACCGTATAAAAAGCCTTCGTTGTCATAGGTTGCAGTAAAACCAAAGTTGTCAGCAGTAGAACCAGAGTAGGTGGAAAAAACCAAACTGGGGTCTATAACCAGGGTGTAATCTGGGTTGTAACGCCCAATGTCATAAGAAACAGTACCATCCGGATTTAGCTGGTAAAAACAGTTGATATCTATAGTGTCACCTCCAATTATCTGGTAACTCCTTGGAATACGTTCTACTATGTTAAACTCGGGATGGGTAAAATGTAATTTGTTTTCGCTGAGGTGGCGGTTGTCGAAGCCGAGCATCTTAAATGACATGGCTCTCGGGTTACTACCTGGTTTACAGATGAGGTCGTATTTTAATTCGCTGTCACTTCCTTTTAATTCAATGTCAATTCCTGGATATATTTCTTGGTAGGATAAGGAGGGAAAGGAACTAACATTGGATGCCCATTTGCTGGGGTCGTTACCTAAAAAGTAGTTGGTTTTGTGATCCAGGGCTGCACTGGTAGGCAGAACCTGTGACGCCTTTGCATTTTGAAAAACAAGCTGGTACGCAAATCCTCTTGTTGGAACTGGGCCATGTGGGCCGTGGTTGTGATCGCAATCCTGGTGTTCTTTTTCACTTAAGGCAATATT
Organism: Luteibaculum sp.; assembly: GCA_049594055.1. GTDB lineage: Bacteria > Bacteroidota > Bacteroidia > Flavobacteriales_D > Luteibaculaceae > Luteibaculum. Next base: position 2,568 of record JBMYJC010000271.1, read on the forward strand.
AAAAGTCAAACGATCATTTTCCAGGTAAAGCCTTCCACCCGGGATATCTGCCGCGTAACTAACTTGATCTGGCCATTGCCCTTTATTCTCTTTAAACTCCCACTGTGAAAAAAGTGAAATACTTAAAAAGCTAGCAAGAAGAATGGAAACTAAGCGGCAGACTGCTAATTTTTTGATCATATTCGTTGCCAACTTTATTAATTGCCGGCATAGATTTAGACGGTTAAATTCCGAAGGTGTTGGCTAGGAGCAATTTACGAATCACTTTAAAATACTTACGATGCTAAAAAGAATTCTGGCACTTTTTGTTTTTGTACAAATAGGAAGCTTACTGCAAGCCCATGAGGGGATGTGGATTCCTGCTTTGTTAAAGTCTTTGAATGAACCCGAGATGAAAAACTTGGGTCTGAAACTTTCTGCCGAGGATATTTACAGTGTTAATCAATCCAGCCTTAAAGATGCAATTGTCCATTTTGGAGGCTTTTGCACCGGTGAAATTATTAGTAATCAAGGTTTGGTGCTCACCAATCACCACTGCGGTTATGGCGCTATCCAATCGCATTCTAGCGTAGAAAAAGACTACCTAAAAAAAAAGCAGAGGAATTATCTAATCCTTCACTATTTGTAAGCTTTATTGTATCCATTGAGGATGTTACGGAGAAGATTTTGGGAAACACCCGCGAATTACAAAATCCTGAACCGGTTATTCAACGCAATATTGCGGAGCTAACTAAGGAGGCTAACGCAAATAAGGGTACCCAGGCCTTTGTTCGCGCTTTTTATTACGGCAATCAGTACTTTTTAATCCGCACAAAAACTTACCAGGATGTGCGTTTGGTTGGAGCGCCTCCATCTGCAGTTGGTAAATTTGGCGGGGATACTGAT
>JBMYJC010000272.1:0-3440 GCA_049594055.1 Luteibaculum sp.
ACCTTTTCTTTGTTCTTAGAAGTTAGTGATTGAGTTATTGTTGAAAAGCCAAAAATTAAGAAAGCAGGCATTATGTTTTGCTAAACCACTCATTTACAAAACAATGTTGAGGTGACTGCTTACTTTACCTATATGGGAAATTAGACCAGATATGGTGTTTTTAACCCTTAGACAAAACTTTGCTTTCAGCTCTTTGGTACTTTTTTTAGAGAACACAGTTCTCTATCCTAAATATTTACTCCTCTTTAAACCAAGAGGCATACTTAACATAGTTGTTGGCAATTCGATTCACTTCTCCTTCCGTTAGCTCAGGGCTTATATCTTTTACCTTTTTAGCGGGAACGCCTGCCCAAACCGTACCGGATGGTATATGTGTATTGGCCGGAACAACGGCACCAGCTCCAATTATGGCATTCGATTCAATAACACAGTTATCCATAACAATGGCTCCCATGCCTATTAAAACATTATCATGTATGGTGCAGCCGTGTACTAAAGCGTTATGTCCAATCGATACATTGTTTCCAATGGTAGTGGGTGCTTTTTGGTAAGTTCCGTGGATCACCGCTCCGTCCTGCACATTCACTTTGTTTCCCATCTTAATATAATGGACATCGCCACGGATTACCGCATTAAACCAAAAACTGCAATCGTCTCCGGCTTCCACTTGTCCAATCAAGGTGGCGGTTGGCGCCAAAAAACAATTCTTACCCCAGGTTGGTGTATATCCGCGAACCGTTACAATCAAAGCTTCTTGTTTCATGAAACAAGCTTAACAAGAATTAGCGAAGAACCCACGCGAAAGCCATACTTTTGCTTTGCTATGAGTACTGTTGAAGAGAAAAAGATACCCACCTTGGTTTATGCCGAGGTAACACCAAATCCCAATACCGTGAAATTTGTGGCTAATCGGGCTATTATGCCTTTTGCAGGTTCGGTAGAGTTTAAAACCGCCGCAGAAGCAAAAGGATATAGCCAAATGGGATTGGAACTGTTTAACATGCCGGTGGTGCAAAGCTTGTTTTTCTCAACAAACTTTGTTTCTGTTAGTAAGGTGGATGGCGTAGAATGGGACCTAATCACCATGCAATTGCGCGAGTTTATTCAGGACTACCTCACTAAAAATGAGTGGGCAGTAGAAAAGCTTCCGGCCAGTGGCGAAGGAGTGGAGAAGCAGGATCCTAGTCAACCTGCGGCCGAAATAGGCCATGTGAAACCTCAAAACGAGTTGGAAGAACAAATTGTGATGGCTCTTGATGAATATATAAGGCCAGCAGTAGAAACGGATGGTGGAGCCATAGATTTTCGCTCCTTTAAAGAGGGAACGCTGGAAGTTACCCTCCGAGGTTCTTGCAGCGGCTGTCCATCCAGTGTGGTTACACTTAAAAACGGGATAGAAACCTTAATGAAGAATATGGTTCCAGAGGTTAAAGAAGTTGTGGCCTACGAGGCATAAGGATCTAACAAGGAATACTATATTTAGCCACCAAAAATTGAACAGTGTCGGATAGTCTGGTAATTATTCCCACCTACAACGAAAAAGAGAATGTAGAGAACATCATCCGCGCTGTTTTCGAACAAGATTCTGATTTTCACATCCTAGTGGTGGATGACAATTCTCCCGATGGCACCCAAGACATTGTAAAAAATCTGCAAAAGGAGTTTCCCGCTAATTTATTTCTCTTAACCCGGGCTGGTAAACTTGGTCTGGGTACAGCATATATAGCCGGATTTAAATACGCTTTAGAACGCGATTACCATTTCATCTTTGAGATGGATGCCGATTTTTCGCACAATCCAAAAGACCTGCTTCGTTTACGCGAGGCTTGCAAAAATCAGGCAGACATGGCCGTAGGGAGCCGCTACTGCAAAGGGGGAAGAGTAAGCAATTGGCCCATGGATAGAATTCTGATGTCTTATCTGGCCAGTGTGTATGTTCGCCTTGTGCTTTGGGTTCCATTTAAGGATGCAACTGCGGGCTTTATTTGCTACACAAGGAAGGTGTTAGAAAATTTGCCATTGGATAAAATCCGATTTATTGGCTATGCTTTTCAGATAGAAATGAAATACCGTGCGCATAGGAAAGGATTTTTTGTGCGCGAAGTCCCCATCACTTTTATTGATAGGAAATTTGGCGTTTCCAAAATGAGTATGAGCATCTTTAAGGAGGCGGTAATGGGGGTACTGAAAATGAAATTCATGAAATTATGAGTACCACACTAATCAAAGAGGTTAAGATTGTAAGGCCAGATTCTGTGATAGAGGGAGATGTACTCATCAAAGATCAGCGCATAGAAAAAATTGCTCCATCCATTGTAGGCGAACACGCCAAAACGGTTATCGATGGAAAAGGTGCACTGCTTTTTCCTGGATTAATTGATGATCAGGTTCACTTTAGAGAGCCGGGCTTAACCCATAAGGCAGACATTGCCTCCGAATCTGTTGCAGCGGTAGCAGGGGGGATAACCTCCTTTATGGAAATGCCTAACACCAAACCTCCAGTTCTTACCCAGGAACTCCTGGAGGACAAATACCAAATAGCGTCCCGAGTTTCTCCTGCCAACTACAGTTTTTTTATGGGGGTCTCCAACGATAATATGGAAGAAGCCCTGAAAACGGATGGAAAAAAGGTGTGTGGATTAAAAATCTTCATGGGATCTTCTACAGGGAATATGCTGGTGGATAATGAGAAAACCTTGGAAAAAATATTTTCAAGCTCGGATCTAATCATTGCAACCCATTGCGAAGACGAAGAAACCATTGCCAATAACACAGCAAAGTATATGGAACAATATGGTGCAGATTTGCCCATGGAGTTTCATCCTAAAATAAGGTCAGAAGAAGCCTGTTATTTGTCCTCTTCCAAGGCTGTGGCTTTGGCTAAAAAGCACGGAACCAATTTGCATGTGCTTCATATTTCCACTGAAAAGGAATTAGCCCTTTTTTCAAAAAAGGACTTAGATCACAAGCACATTACAGCGGAAGCTTGTGTGCACCATTTATGGTTTAGTGATAAAGACTACGCTAAAAAAGGCAGCTTAATAAAATGGAATCCAGCAGTTAAAACTGTTTTTGACCGAGATGCAATCAGGCAAGCCGTGGTAAATGGCAATATTGATGTGTTGGCAACCGACCACGCTCCACATACCATAGAAGAAAAAAACAACAAATACTTTGCTGCGCCCTCTGGTGGTCCGCTGGTACAACATGCATTACCTGCCCTGCTTGAGCTTGTGAAACAACGTGTTTTTTCTTACTCATTAATTGCAGAGAAGGCCGCGTACAATGTGGCCAGGCGTTTTAAAATTAAAGAGCGCGGACTAATTGCGGAAGGATTGTACGCAGATTTGGTTTTGGTAGACGAGAAAAGCTTTACGGTTAATAAAGCAGATTTACTCTACAAATGCGGATGGTCTCCTTTTGAAGGCGAAAAATTTTCT
>JBMYJC010000273.1:0-3109 GCA_049594055.1 Luteibaculum sp.
CGCAAAGGTATGCGGGGATTTATTTTAGGTTAAAAGGATTAATTGTTGTCCCACCAAACAGGAACATTTACACTGTTTCCGTTGGTATTACCAGCCGCTTCTGAATAATTATCTGCGTTCAACGCTTCTTCATCGGTAGGGTAGGGCATGCGCACTGGGATCTCATTGCCATTTAAGCTGGCAGCCACGGTTTTTAATTGCGGAAAACCTGTTCTTCTCCACTCAATCCAGGGCTCATAACCGTGAATGATGCTTGCAATCCACTTCTGAGTAAGAATCTGCTCTAAAGGATTTGCACCGTTGGCTCCGTACGCTGCATTTCCTTGTTCTAGATAATTTGCAGGCATGGCAGTATTCCAATAGGTGAACGATTGCATAACCCCTTGGTCGTAGTAACTTTTTGCAGAACCGCTAATCAATCCTCGTTCTGCGGCCTCGGCTAATAAAAAATTCATTTCCCAGGAGCTGAAATAGTTAGCATTTAAAACCCCAGCATTTTCACGCCAAATTGTTCCGGGTAGTGAAATAGTATCCAGCTTAATGGAGCTACTGGCATCTCGACCATTTAAAATTCCATTGTAATCAAAGGTGGTATCCTTACCAATGGTTCTAAAATAGGTGTTTAGCCTCGGGTCATTGTTTAGGTCATCTATCAAAATATCTTCAATGGTACTCGACATTGCGTATAGGTTAAAATCACCGTCACGTAAGCGAGCCATTCTAAAGTTGTTGGGCTGAGATTCGCTGAATGGGTAGAGCGCATTTTGTGAAGCATCGGCAATAAAATTTCCGGCATCCACAATGCTCTGTAGTTCCTGAGCAACATTGCTTACTCCCGAGATTCTCATTAATGCCTTAAAGCGCAATGAGTTTGCAAATCGCAACCACCCGTTTAAATCTCCATTAAACAGAATGTCTCCCTGTAACGCTGTTCCACCTTGGTAAGCTTCTATTCGCTCCTCGGCAAGCCGCAAATTGGCCAGGATACCTTCAGCACCGGTGTATATGTTCTCCTGACTGTCGTAGGCGGGGTTTATTAATCCACTTTTAGCCTTTAAGGCTTGGCTATAAGGTACATCTCCATAAATGTCCGTAAGCGCCATGGTGATGTATGATTTTAAAACCAAGGCTGGTCCTTCATATACGCTGTATACGTTAGAGGAGCGAGCAAGTCCTAGTAGTATCTCGCAATCTCTAAGATTTCTGTACATAAAGGGCCAAGGGTTTCCTCCCAATTGGGGCTCCGTTAAACTGTGCCTATCAAAGAGATTAAAATCGATCATGGCAAAGTGCTGGCTCAAAAGGTTACCAGCTACAAAGCCCTCGTAAGACATCTGCTCCAGGTAGTCGTATGTAACCTGGCGTAAAAGCAGCTGAGGCTCTGCTTTTCCCGGTGCGTTAGGGTTGGTGTTTATTTCCTCAAAATCTTTGGTGCAGCCAAAGCTTACCAAAGCCATTATGAAAATTGTATATAGTGATTTTCTCATGCTTCGTAATACTTAAAAGTTAATGCCGATCTTAAAACCAATACTTCTGGTGGAGGCGTAAGACATATCCTCCACACCATTCACAAAATTGTTGCCTTGTACGGCCAGTTGCTCTGGATCGAAATGGGGAATTTTGCTGATTGCAAAGAGGTTGCGGCCAATTATAGAGAATTGAATGCTTCTGAAATTTCTGAGGAAGGTGTTGCTAAGCAGTTCATTTTCAAAAGTGTAGCCAATAGAGAATTCTCTCAGCTTCACATAACTGGCATCGTAGGTATTGTTTTCCTCGTGATTTCTATCGTAAAACTGGCGGTAGTACGCCTCAGGATCCACCGCGGTAGTGTTGTCCACGTAATTTGGATTTTCTGCAGTTCCTACATTAACAACGCCGTCAGCGATAATTCCAGATTCCGGTCTAAAACCAGTTTCTTCCAACTGACCAGCAACACCAGCAAGTGCTTGTGTTCTTGAGACCAGCTCACCACCTTGTCTCCAATCTATCACAAAGGATGCAGTGAAATTTTTGTAAGCAAACTGGTTGTTGAAACCAATCATGAAGTCTGGTGCGTAGTTCCCAATTTTCTTTAAGGTATTGTCTACGATGTACTTACCATTTTCATCAATCACAAAGTCACCGTTTTCATTTTTCAGATAGCCTGTTCCATACATATCTCCAATACGTCCGCCTTCCTCAACTATGAAAAATACTGTTTGATTTACGTTGTCATAAACTCGGCTATACGCTAAGGTTATACGATCTGCCCCATCGGGTAATTCCTCAACCACGTTTCTGTAGCGGCTAAAATTTACGAGGGTATTCCAGTAAAATTTACCGCGTTTAATTGGAGTGGCACCAGCGATTATTTCCCAACCTTTAGAGCGCACTTTTCCTCCGTTTACAACTTGCTCATTATATCCGGAAGAAATAGGGGTGGGCAGCGAAATAATTTGATTCTCTGTTAATGCATTAAAGTAGGTTACATCCAATGATAAGCGATCTTTTAAGAATCTGATTTCAGTTCCAAGTTCAATGCTGTTGGTCCTTTCAGGTAACAGATTTGCATTGGGAACGGTGTTTTGATCGGAGAAAGTAGGCTGTCCATTGTAGGGAGTTTGTGAACGGAAAACTCCTTGCGTTTGGAAAGGATCCGTATCATTTCCAACCTGGGCAAAACTCACTCTTAACTTGGCAAAGGAAACCTGCTCTGGAAGGTCTAATACATTACTTGCAATAAAGCTTCCAGAAACAGAAGGGTAGAAGAAGGAAACATTTTCTGTACTAACGGAAGTAGCCAGGGCGCTAGACCAATCGTTTCTTCCTGTTATATCTAAATACAAAAAGCCCTTGTAGCCCAGTTTGGCAATACCATAGATACTGTTTATCCTTTTTCTCGCATCAAATGAAAAAACATCAATGGGCACCGAGGAATTGTTTAGGCTAAATATTCCAGGCTGAGCCAGAGATAGAGCTTGACTCTGCAAGGTAGATGCTACTTGATCCATACGGTTTGCACCAGCATAGATATCCACATCAAAATCCCCAATAATTTTGCGGTAGTTTATCCCGATGTCGGTATTGTTTTCTCGGAAGAAAACATCGTGCTCGGCATATCCACCCGTTC
>JBMYJC010000273.1:3119-3439 GCA_049594055.1 Luteibaculum sp.
AAAATCCATCCCGCTGCGCACCTGAACACTTAGCTCATCATTGATTTTGTATTTGGCCATGATGTTTCCAAATACCCGATCTCTATTAAAAGAATTTCGGTTTTCCAGTAGGATGAAATATGGGTTATCGAAAAATGTGTAGTTAAAAGAATACTGCTGTAAGTCTTCCAGACCCGGTTGCCAGTAATCCTTCATGGGTTCTATGTCTAAGGAACGCGGGCCCCAAGCCACTAGACTGTAATTCACATTTTCAGAACCATAACCGTTGGAGGGCCGGTTGTCGCTACCCGAGTTGATGTAGCTAATACCTGTAGAAATTT
>JBMYJC010000274.1:0-3437 GCA_049594055.1 Luteibaculum sp.
CCCAGGGCTGGAGCCCTGCAACATCCACCAATTACTCTTTTAGAGACCCCTCACTGCCCAATAAAATATGGGTTTCCGCATCAGGCATCGACAAAGGGGAATTTGAACCAAAGGATTTCCTTGCCGTCAATTTAGAGGGAAAACCTTATGGAGTTAATGAAAAAAGAAAGCCAAGTGCAGAGACTTTGTTGCATACTTTCTTGTATGATTCTTTAAAGAATATCAACGCAGTTGTTCATACCCATTCCATTGCCGCTACGGTGCTTTCAAAGCTTTTTCCTAAAGAAATAAACCTGGAGCAATATGAGTTGCAAAAGGCTTTTACAGGTTTGCTAACCCATGAGCAATCCCATAAAATTCCCGTTTTTGAGAACAAGCAGGACATGAATGAATTGGTCTCTGAAATAAGGGCTTGGCTGCAAGAGGGAAATCACTTCAGCATTCCAGTTTTTGTTATTAAACAGCACGGCACTTATGTTTGGGGAGACAGTATTAGGGCCGCCAAAAGACATTTGGAGGCTATTGAATTTTTATTTGAGTGTGAGCTTAAGTTTTTATCATCAAAAGCGTAGTGTAGATGGCAAGAATTATCCTACCCAATAAATCAGAGATAACAGATTTAAATAATATCAAGCAATTCCTACAGGATAGAAATATTGTATTTGAAGAATGGAAGGCAAAATACCCTGTTTCGCCCAAAGATTCTCAGGAAGAAATTCTAGAAGCATACAAACATCAGTTGGAGCCTTTTATGAAAAAGAATGGCTATAGCACAGCGGATGTTATTTTTATCTCATCAGAAACCAATGAATACGGAACACTGCGAGCCAAGTTTTTAGCAGAACACACGCACACTGAAGATGAAGTGCGCTTTTTTGTGGCGGGAAAAGGTTTGTTCTGGTTTCATTTAAACAAGGAAATTTTTGCGGTAGAATGCGATGCTGGAAAATTGATCTCGGTTCCTGAAGGCGTTCCCCATTGGTTTGATGCCGGCAAGGAACATCCCTTTGTGGTTGCCATTCGCTTATTCAGTAATACTAGTGGTTGGCAGCCTCATTACACTGAGGAAAAGGCTCACCTACCCTACACCCACATTCACCTTCCATGAGTATTCGCCATATTCTTTGCGATATAGAAGGAACCACTACCAAGATTTCCTTTGTTTCGGATGTTTTGTTCCCCTACTTCGTGCAAAACCTGGAAAATGAATGGGACAGTTTATCCGATTGGGAGGAGTTTGATTTAGCAATTGCCGAAATAGAAAAGGATTCAAAAGCGCGAAGCAAAAAAGAATATATAAAGCAGCTTAAAGAATGGGTTAGCCTGGATGTTAAACAAACTGGACTTAAACGACTACAGGGTAAAGTTTGGGAAAAAGGCTATCAAAAAGGAGAATTAAAGGCGCATTTATACCCTGATGTTCCTGAGGCTTTTAAGTTTTGGAAAAAAAACAAGCTCACAATAAACATATATTCTTCTGGGAGTGTGCAAGCCCAAAAATTACTTTTTAAGCACACAGAATATGGCGACTTAAGCCATAATATTACTAGTTACTTTGATACGAAAGTTGGCCATAAAAGAGAAGTCAATTCCTACCGGGAAATTCTCAAACAACTTGCGGTTCAACCAGAAAACATACTGTTTTTATCCGATATAGAAGAAGAATTAAATGCCGCCCAAAAAGAGAAAAAAAGGAACTCCCTGGTTCCAAGCATGTAATTCTTCAGGACTTCAATCCCCTTTTAAAGTCGCCACTAACTGTTTAGGATAAGTGTAGATTACAGGTACTTACTCTCTATCACGTTCATGTGGTGTTGCACATGCCCGGGCATGATGTAGGATAAAGCCTTAACCGTAATTGTTTTTCCATTTGCATTGCCCTGCATTTCCCACTGGGCTTCCTCAATGTTCTTAAACAACAAGAGGTTGGCTTGTCTAAGGTGGTAGAACTCTTCTAAAAGCTCTTCCATTGCCGTATTATTAAAATCGGCACCTTTCACGTACTGGTCATGATCAAATCCTGGTAAAGCCGTTTTGTCTCCCCTGCAAAAACAAAGCGCTCGGTATCCAAAAACGCGCTCAACATCCACAATATGCCCAACCACTTCTTTAATGCTCCACTTTCCATCTTCATATGCGGTTGGATATAAATTAGGGTCTATACTTCCCAAAAATTCATCCAATTCGTCACTCTGTTCTTCCATCATTACAATTGGATCCTGGCTTCCAACCAACCTGATGTACTTGTGAAAATATTCAGGTGCCTGATCCAGCACCTCATCCAAAATTGACATTTGAAAATTTACGCTTTGTTGTGTGCCCAAAATAACACTTTTGTAAACTCATCAGCAATGGAATTCCGGGCAATTAAAATTTAACCACGCTAATCGAAGAGCCATCTTAAATTTCATGCAATCGTCTATATTGCAAGCAGCTCATCAAAACACTATGGGAAAATTTCAAATCAAGCTCTTACCCAACCTAACTATATGCCTTTTAATTACGGGTATGCTTTTGGGTTCCTGTAAGAAAAAAGAATCGGAAACGGTTGATAACAGAACAGATGGTGCCGGTCCAGTTGTGGGAGGAGACGGTAGCATTCCCGATGCTTTTGGCGGAGATATTGACCTGGACAACTTGCCAAACTACGGCAATCAAAGCAAACCTGCTTACATCCTAAAGGACAACAGCGATACCAATGCCATAGACGATGCCAAGGCAACAATTGGCCGCGTATTTTTCTACGACAAGCGTTTATCCATTGATAATAGTATTTCTTGTGGAAGTTGTCATCAGCAAGCCTTCGGATTTAGCGATACCGCAAGGGTTTCTACTGGTGTTAATGGCACTACAGCCCGGCACTCTATGCGTTTGATCAATGCGCGATTTGGTGCCGAGAGAAAGTTTTTTTGGGACGAGAGAGCGACCAGCTTGGAAGATCAAACAACCCACCCAATTAAGGATCAGGTAGAAATGGGCTTTAGTGAAGCTACGTTTAATCAGCTGTTAAGTAAATTGGAGAAACTGGGATACTACCAGGAGCTGTTTTACCACGTTTACGGAGATATAGAAATAACGGAAGAAAGGATGCAGGAGTGTCTGGCTATGTTTATCCGAAGCATCCAATCTTTTGATAGTAAATACGATCAAGGACGCGCGGGAGTAGCGAATGACCAGGCTCCTTTTCCCAATTTTTCAGAAATGGAAGAAGAGGTGGTAGGGTCTGAAATCTGTTTTTTGGACCACCTTCTTTTGATGGTCAGGGATCTAGAATTGCAGGCGGATTAGGTTGTGGTGCCTGCCATCAGGGACCAGAATTTGACATAGGTCCAAACAGTAGAAATAACGGTCTTATTAGAGCTGTTGATGGAGGAATGGATGAGGATATGATCACGCGCTCCCCGAGTCTTCGCGATGTATTTCGACCCGATGGAACC
>JBMYJC010000275.1:0-3435 GCA_049594055.1 Luteibaculum sp.
TCCAGAACCGGATAACCGATACGACAAAAATGCCATAGAGCTCTATTTAGGCGAGGAAAAGCTGGGTTACATCCCAAGAGAACAGAATCGTGAAATGGCGAAAATAACCGATATGCAATGGGATATTTTTCAGGTAATTGTTGCTGGAAAAAACGAGGATGAACACCCAAATAACATGGTTAAAATTGCGGTGTATGTCTTAAGAAATCCCAATGCATAGGGCATCTAACTACTATCCAGGAAAAAAGTCTAAGTGTGTTGCTTGGGCTTTTTCTTGGTACTTAGAACTGATGAACAATCGTCAATAGCATCCCCAAGAATTTGCAAAGTTCTGGAATGATCCCAAGCGCTTTTTCGGATATTCCAAGCTCCAAGGTGGTATTCCTTGTAATAAATCATCTGAACTATTTAGGCTGTGCTCGAATTTTAGTATCTATCTATCCATCTCATCGTATATTTCCAGCATGAAGCGCCACCACCACTGGAAAGTATTTCTGCTTTTCGCATTTTTCCTGGCTCATTGTCCTGGTTTTGCCCAGGTTTTTCGTGTACGTGTTATTGCCAATGCAAACCCTAGCTACAACATGTGTGTTGCCTGGCAAGAGCCACTAAACAACCCAGGAACAGTACATTACGGCAAGCAAAACTATGGCTTGGATGCGGGTGCATACCAATTCTTGCAAGACCCAGAGCGCAATGTCTTTACTAAGGCAATGAATACCACCTTTTCCTACCTGAAAAATTTAGAACCCAATACCACCTACTACTTTGTAATCCGCCAGGGTACTGAGGTACACGGCCCTTATATGTTCAAAACCGTGCCAGATGATGCCAATGAACCATTGAGTTTTGTTTTTGGTGGAAACATGGGAGACAATAGAAATCAGCGTCAGGCGGCATTTCGGTTGATCTCCAAACTAAGACCTGATCTGGTTATTCTGGGTGGAGATTTTACATCCTTAAGTACTCCATTAGAATGGCAGAATTGGTTTGATGACTGGAATTTAAGCTCCTCCTCGGATGGAAGGCTGTATCCCATTATTCCAGTAAAAGGGGATAGGGAGTTATTGGATAGCGACCTCTTTAACTTATTTGGTTTGCAGGACGACAGATCCTACTATGCCATAGATGTTGGTAGGAACCTGGCTCGCTTTTATGTTCTGAATTCCTCCCGCTCTGCTGATGAAGTCCAAAGACTTTGGTTTAACAATGATCTCAGCCTAAACGCAGTTTCAAAATATTGGAAGTTGGCCTTTTACCACAACCCAATTCGTGCGCATGCCACTGGGGATTTTGATGATGAAAATGCCAAAAACCAATGGGTTGGACTCTTTAACCAGTATCGCTTTCAGGCTGCTTTTGAAGGGGGCGGAGGAGTGCATAAACTTACCGAGGCTATCATTCCTTTCTCGGGCAGTGGGGCGGAAGATGGCTTTAAAAAAGATGCTTTAAGAGGGCTGCACTATTTTGGTGAAGGATCGCTAACTCAGGCTTTACCCGATAATGTAAATAGTAGGTCTTGGACCGCAGATGCTGCAGACATTCAGCAGCTCAAATGGGTTTCGCTCTCAGAGGAAGCAATGCTGGTAAAAACCGTGGATATATCTGCAGAGCCCAATACGGAAGAAAAAAATCCCAGCGAAGAAAAATTTAAAGACCCGGAAGGAATTGCTATTCGTAGGGTGCAAAGCAAAGAGTTTTTTGAGGTTCCCAGAATTAAGGAAGGGCAAGCTTTTGTGGAGATTGTAGAACCTACCTACAACGAATATCTTTTAAATCCTTCCGTACAAGTCACCTGGGATGCAGCGGTAAAAGGAGGGGGAAGTATTGATCGTATCAGGATTTTCCTGGATCAATCGCTTGAAGCAGATTTGGGTGGATCGGCTAAAAACTATCAACTCTCCGGATTAAGTCCAGGAAAACATACAGTTCAGATCATAGCCAACAGCGCAAGTGGAGCCCAGGCGCTATCCCTGGAAATTCCCTTTTTTATCCAGGAGAAAGAAAAATCCAGTGGCGTTCCAGTTGGATCCTATGATGCCGAAGAGAACAAACTTTTGGGCTTGGTGAGCACCGATAATACCGAGCTTGTGCTGGGGCAGCGCAGCGTTGCGGGAATTCCACAAGCCACATTGGTAGGATTGGTGTTTAGCGATATTAATATTCCCCCGGGCGCTACCTTAACCAACGCTTATATTCAGTTTACCGCTGCCCGCGGTGGGGAAGATGCTGCAACGCAATTGTTTATCTACCTGATCAACGACCTCAGTCCGCAAGCATTCAGTAATCAACTCTTTGATATCAGCGGCAGGCCACGCGCATCCTCCTTTGAATTCTGGGATGTAAAGCCCTGGTCGCTCGCGTTTTTATCGGGCGAAAACCAGCGCAGTCCCGATTTAAAAAACATGATTGAAGATCTTTTTAATGTAAAGTCTAAGGGCCTTAACCAATTGGGAATATTAATAGAAGGTTCGGGCACTAGAACTGCCTTAAGCTACGAGGGAGACTTGAGAAAAGTGCCCAAACTGGTAGTTAAATACACTGAGCCAGTAACCAGTATTAAGAAGGAAAAAGCTTTTGCTGCCATCGGTATTTATCCCAATCCCGTAGAAGATCTGCTCTGGATTAAAAATCCATATTCAAACGCAATCAATTTTATCCTAGTGGATGCGCAAGGCAAGCAGGTAAAAGAAGCCCAATTACCCCCCTTGCTAAATAGCTCCATCAACATGGAGGAATACGAGTCGGGTACCTACATGCTCAAGTACAGCAACAATGAGGTGCAAGGCAGTATTGTAATTCATAAGCGCTAGTTAAACCCACTTAATACTCGCTTAATAAGGGAGGCTTAAAGCTTAACAAAGCATTGATAATCAGCTAAACTTTAGCCTTTAAGCGCGGCTTAATTTTGTGCAAACCTAGGCCATGTTGCGCTTTGTATTTGCCCTTTTTGCAATGTTGGTTGGTGTTCTTGCTAACGCCCAGGTATTAGACCCCCGATTAAAAATTGAATCCAAATACGCGCCTTTCTATCATGGCGTGGCCTCTGGAGATCCTTTGGAAGACCGAGTTATTATCTGGACCCGGGTGAGTCCTTTAAATGCGCTAGCAAAAGAAGCCCTGGTTAAATGGAGGATAGCTACAGATCCCGAATTGGAACACCTAGTGCAGGAGGGAGAATTTCTTACCGGAGAATTCAGAGATTTTACGGTAAAGGTGGATGTAAAGGGATTAAAGCCAGGGACCACCTATTACTACGATTTTGAATGCGAAGGCAGGAAATCCATTACCGGAAGGACAAAAACTACTCCAGCCGGAAATAACATCTCCGAATTGCGTTTTGGAGTAGTTTCTTGCTCCAACTATGAGTACGGCTACTTTAACGCCTACCGCGATATGGTGAACCGCAATGATTTAGACGCCATCATCCATTTA
>JBMYJC010000276.1:0-3411 GCA_049594055.1 Luteibaculum sp.
TAACCCGAGGTACTGTTTCTTTTAAGAATAAGTCCTGCTGTTCCATTGCTTGCAGTAGCAGAAGCTTTGGATGCAGTTTCCGTTTCTATGAATAAGTTCTCGTAAAAACTTGCATCTGCTGGACTGGCACACTTAGATTTTAGGTCTTTGGAATAGCCTTCATTGGCAAAAGCCCCATTTTGATTAGCGAACATGTCGCTTAGTTCCTGTGCTTCTACTGTTCCGCCAGTATTTACTGCGTTTAGGTAAGAACCTATAGCGCTTAACATGGCAATTCGCTCTGTTTGTCCGCTATATGCTACTGTGCTTGCACCATTTCTCTCAAAAGAATAGGTTTCAGGCATGGAGTTTACTGGGTTTTGAACCTGCTCTTCTTTCTTCTCTTTGGTACAGGCGCTAAATATTACTGCTCCTGCAATAACAATACTGCTAACGATTCTCTTCACGGTAAATGGATTTGCATTAATTTGACGACAAAACTAGGTGGGCAGGGCGGCTGTCGCAATACCTAGATTTAGGTATTTTATTTAGACTGGTTAAAGATTATGCGTGTATTATTGGCAGACAGTGGCGGGAGCAAAACGGCTTGGGCCCTTTTAGATAAAGAGCTTGGAAAGGTTAGCTACCATCAAGGCAGGGGTTTAAATCCTAATGTTTTGGAGAAGGCGGAGCTTGAAATGGAATTGAAGGCCATTGCGGATGCTTTTGGCAACGTTGAAAGCGTTGAATTTTACGGTGCGGGCTGTTCAACCGCTGGTAATGCCAGTATGCTTAAGGCTTTGCTTCAATCTCATTTTGTTGGTGCCCAGATTCATGTTTCGGGTGATTTATTGTGTGCCGCAAAGGCCGTTTTAGGAAAAAAAGCTGGAATAGTAGGCATTTTGGGTACGGGTTCCAATAGCGCCTATTTTAATGGGGGGGAAATAGTAAAAAGCAGGCCCTCTTATGGTTACTTATTAGGAGATGAAGGCAGCGGAACAGCAATAGGTAAACGCTTTTTAAAGGCCGCCATAGAAAATGAGCTCAGCGCTAATTTGCAGAAACTGGTAAAAGCTTCTTTTTCCATAGGAGAGGAAGAGGTGGTAGATAAACTGTACCATCAAAAGATTGCCCTTCCTAAATACTTTGGGAGTTTTACGCCATTTGTTGCCAAACACATGCCTGAATTTCCAGAATTAAGCGATTTGGTAAAACAAGAATTCCAGCTTTATGTCAAATACTTTCTAAATGTGTATGAAAACGCCAATCAATTGCCTGTTGGTATGGTGGGATCTATAGCCTGGTATTTTCAACAAGAGTTGCGGGAAGTGTTAGCAGAGGCGAGCTTCCAATTAATTAAAGTGGAAAAAAGCCCTTTAGAGGCACTGGTAAAGCAACATCTAGATTAGGACAGGCCCAATTCCTTTCCTTTTCGCTCCATAAACTGCCAAGCTTCTTCCCGGTCATTTTTTATTTCTCCATCCAGGATGGCATTTTTTATGGCGGCTTTAATTATTCCTACTTCCCTTCCCGGACCTATATTAAAATGATCCATTATCTCTTTTCCGTCAATGGGAGGCTGCCAGTTCCTTATTTTGTCCTTTTCCTCTACCTCCTTTAGTTTATTGATGACAATCTCGTAGTTGTGGAGATAGCGTTTAACGCGCCCGGGGTTTTTTGAGGTAATGTCGGCTCTGCAAAGAGTCATGAGATCCTCTAGATCCTCACCAGCATCAAACAGCAAGCGTCTTATGGCAGAATCTGTTGCTTCTTCCTTAGTGAGTGCAATGGGCCGTAAATGCAAGGCTACCAATTTTTGCACGTATTTCATTTTGCGATCCAAGGGGAGGCGAAGTCGCTTAAATATGGTGGGAACCATTTTAGCACCTAAATCCTCATGTCCATGAAAAGTCCAACCTTGTTTTGGGAAATAGCGTTTTGTTCTGGGTTTGGCAATGTCGTGCAGCAGAGCGGCCCATCGCAGCCAGAGCTTATCTGTGTATTCTGCAATGTTGTCCACCACCTGCAGGGTGTGGTAAAAATTGTCCTTATGCTTTTTACCGTTTATGCTTTCCACCCCATGCATAGCATTTAATTCCGGCAGGAAATAGGGTAGCAGCCCCGTGCTAAAAAGTAATTTTAAGCCTACTGATGGTTTAGGACTTAGCAAGATCTTATTGAATTCCGTGCTGATTCTCTCTTTGGAAATTATTTCAAGCCGTTCCTTATTGTCTTTAATGGCTTGCAAAACCTTAGGGTCCAGCGTAAAGTCAAGTTGACTGGCAAAGCGAATGGCTCGCAACATGCGAAGCGGGTCATCGCTAAAGGTAATATTGGGGTCCGTTGGGGTTCTTATTAGTTTTTTACGCAAGTCGCCTAGGCCGTTGAAGGGATCGATAATTGTTCCTAATTCTTCCTCCCTTAAATCAATAGCTAAGGCGTTAATGGTAAAATCTCTGCGCAGCTGATCTTCCTGAATACTTGCAGGTTCTACTTCTGGATTTCTGGAGTCTGCGCGGTAGGATTCTTTTCGGGCACCCACAAATTCAAGCTCAAAATCTCGAAATCTAAAGGCAGCGGTTCCAAAGTTTTCATAGGTATTTACCTTTTTCACAGGCAAATGCAGTTGCAAGGCGCTTTCGCGGGCAAAAGCCAAACCATCTCCTTCTATAACAAAGTCAATGTCTTTACAAGGACGCTCGAGAAGGAAATCCCTAACAAAACCACCTACCACAAAGGCAGGCTGGTTCAATCTTTTTACGGCTTTTCTAACTCCAAGAAAGGGTTCGGAATCCAGAGTTTTCTCAATGGATTTACCATTATTTCCTGATGATTTTAAATTCACCACCTGGCAAGATTCTTATTATGGAGGATGGAATTCCCGTTCCGAATTCGCCTTCCTCTTCAGTCAACACAAAATCCACCTGATCTTTTATATAGCCGGGAACCCCTTTGGTAGTAAGAAAGGGAGATTCTCCAGAAAGATTTACGGAAGTGGACACCAAAGGTACGTTTACCTGCTTAATTAATTCATATGCACTTCCACTTTTTACCCACCGAATGGCCAGTGAGTTATCAGGTGCCGCAATGTTAGGTGCCAAGCCAATGGGATTATTTAAAATAACTGTGGTGGGGGTTGTTGCCAATTCCATTAGTTCCCAGGCAGCCTCGGGGACATCTTGGAAGTGTCTGTTAATCATGGCATCGGAAGAAAACAAGCAAAGCAAGCTCTTTGATTCCGGCCTTTTTTTTATTTCAAAAATTCGTTTTATCGCCTCCTCATTTCGGGCGTCACAACTAAATCCGCAAATGGTTTCGGTAGGACAAAGAATAACACCTCCCTGCCTAATTACTCTTGCCGCTTCTTTAATTTCTGTTCGCATAGCCTAAAAACAAAAAAGGCAGGGATTAGCCTGCCTTCTAAATTAATAG
>JBMYJC010000277.1:0-1606 GCA_049594055.1 Luteibaculum sp.
CATATCCCATCCTGTAGTAAGCCGTAGCGACTGAAATTCTTCTACACTCGGATTGGTATGGACTAATCTAAAAGCGAATTCCCGGCTCAAATCAGGTCTTCCAGAATTTCACGCATTTTATCTACGTTGTCTTGGCTGTAACCCACCTTATAAAAGCGGATTTTACCATCTCTATCCAAGATTATATTCAAGGGATAGCCCATTCTTTCATGATCTAAAGCTAGATCCTGCCAAAACTTAGATTCTTTGGGTGCCAGAAATAATTTGCGGTAGTTAAACTCCAGGTCTCTTTCCTCCAAGGCTGCCATGTCATCCTCTTCAGATGAGTTACTGATTGCGATAAACTGTACTGCGCTATTAGAAAATTCTGCTACCAATTCGTTTAGCTCTGGAATCTCGGCCAAACAAGGCTTGCACCATCCTCCCCAAAGGTTAATCACTACAATCTGGCCCTGCAAATCCTCGTTAAAAACCTCGTGTGGCTCCAATTCCTCAATGGCAGTTTCTAGTGCATTTAGGTCCGCTCTTTCCTCGGATTGCTCCTTTACTTTTCCTTCCGAATACCAGCTTACACCCAGCACGATGCCCGAAAAAAGTAGAATTATAAATACGGCTAATGTTTGAAAAGTGAGTTTCATATTATTTTAAATCTCTTTTTAGGAAAATAAAGTAGGGTAGCAAAATAAACAGGCAGAAATACCCAATACTAACAATCAATGTCCAGTAATTCTCTAGTGGAACTGCCATAATGTTCTCAGCCGCATTGGCGGGAAAAACTTGATTAAAGTTAAAATCGCTGCCAAATGTTTTCTGCAAAGCAAAGTTTAATATGTTTTCTAGGAAACCAGAAAATAGATATATAACAAAGCCCAAGGCTGTATTTCTTACTATAATCGCTATTGCGATAACAAAACCGGAGACGTATAAATAACGAGCAAAATCTCTTAGAATCTCTTCTCCGTCATAGAATTCCAAAGCTTTTTCAAATCCTTCCAACAAAGAGCCCGTGATAAAATATATTAAGAGCCCAAAGAAAAACACCATTACATAGATCAGAAAGGAAGCCAGCATTTTACCTGTTATCCATTGGGCGCGCGACATACCATCAATGATGTTCTTTTTAACCGTGCCCTTTGAGAATTCCCGCCCAATATTGGTTAGGATAATAACCGCCATGAGCAAAGGAAGCATGGCCATTTGAAGCGAAAGTACCTGACCAGAGGAAGAACCACTGGCATCTACCGATTCTATGTCACCACCAATTTGAATACTGATGGAAGCCATTAAAACCATTAATGCAGCATAAATGGCTAGGGCTATAAAGTTTACTGGCACTTTAAATTTAACCAGTTCTATGGCAAGTAATCTACGTATCGTCATTAGGCTGTTGCAGTTAAAAAATATTCTTCCAAACTCTCGTGCTTGCTTAAAAGCTCACTCAGTTTCCCCTTCTCTAAAAAGCTTCCCTTTTGCATAATAGCTACGTGCGAGCAAACTTTTTCCATTTCTCCAAGCAAGTGACTGGCTACTAAAACTGTTTTACCAGATTCGGCCAGCTCTTTAATCAAATTCCTTATAAAAATAATCCCTTGTGGATCCATTCCAT
>JBMYJC010000277.1:1616-3409 GCA_049594055.1 Luteibaculum sp.
TGCGGATCCCCAATCAAAGCCGAGGCAATCATCATGCGCTGCTTCATTCCCAGAGAGAAAGTTTTCACTTTGCTCTTCATCTCATCTGCCAAGCCAACACGTTCCAGTAAGCCTGGAATAACAGAATAACTAACTCCCTTTATTTCACAAACTATTTTAAGGTTTGCCAGTGCGGATAAATCGGGATAATAATTGGTACTCTCTATGAGCGCACCACATTTTAGTCGCTGGGCATCCAGATCTTCACTGCCAAATATTTTCACATTTCCCTGGTTGGGGCTAAGGAGTCCCAAAATCATTCCCAACGTGGTGGTTTTGCCGCTTCCGTTGGGGCCGAGTAATCCAAATATCTCTCCCTCAGCTATTTGAAAGGAAATGCCCTTAACGGCCATTTTCTTACCAAAGGATTTACTTAAATTTTCTACTTCTAGGATGTTTTTCATGGGGCGCAAACTACATAAAAGCAAGTATAGAAATAGAACACTGGTGTAGATATAAGACCGCTCGTTTATTTCAATTGTAGGATTCTATCGTTAAAAGTATCCCGTTAAACTATTTTTCTTGCGCTTAAGCCCTTAAGTTGATAATATAGGGGTGCTACATTGTAAAGCATGTCTGATACCCTCTCTAAATTTTCTGTTTTTAACGATCTCATTGAAGGTGTTCAAGTAATTGATACCTCCTTCTCCTATGTTTACGTGAATGAGGCGGTAGCCAAACACGCCAAACTAAAGCGTGGGGATCTGGAAGGCAAACAGATGATGGAATTGTTTCCCGGTATTGAGAAAACACAGATGTTCCAAAAAATAAAATCCTGTTTTTCTACGGGCGAAACCCAGAACATGCTTAATGTATTTGATTTTCCGGATGAGTCTAAGGGTTATTTTGAATTGCGCATGCAAAGAATACCTGAGGGTGTTTTAATCATGTCCATTGACATTACCCCGGTAATGCGTGCCAATGAAATGTTGGAGAGCTCCAAAGAAAGATTGGAAAAAGAGGTTGAAAAGCGCACCAAAGAAATTCTATCCAAGAAAAAAATCATTGAGGATCAGGTGGCAGACCTAAAGCGCCTGGGTAGTACCAAAGACAAGTTTTTTGCCATTGTTGCGCATGATCTCAAAGCACCACTAAATAGTTTTTTGGGCTTCTCCGAATTGCTGATTGAAGGCTTAGATCACGATGATCTAGAATCCATAAGGGTAATTGGTGCCGAATTAAAAAAGGCCGCACAAAACCTGGTTCGATTGATAGAGAACCTTTTTACCTGGGCCAAAATTCAAATGAATGAAGTAAAAGCCAAGCGGGAGTTACTCTCTATAAATGAGTTGGCACAGCAGTGTTTCGACAATTACCAGAGCACTGCAAACCTCAAAAAAATAGACTTCCAATTAGAGCTTCCGGAGGAAGATTTATTGATTTTTGGAGACAGCAATCACATTGCATTTATGCTTAGAAACCTTTGCAACAATGCGCTAAAATTTACTCCTCCAGGAGGAAAAGTAAGCCTGGCCATTAATCAAACTCCAGATGCCAAAGTATGTGTGCAAGTAAGCGATACGGGAATTGGTGTTCCGGACGAATTGAAACCTAAATTATTCACCATTGAAGCCCTGGAGAGTCGCTCCGGAACAGCTGGAGAAAAGGGTTCGGGCTTAGGTTTGTTATTGGTTAAAGAGTTTTTAGCACTTAACGATGGCGTCATAGACCTGGAAAGTGAAGTGGGTAAAGGCAGCAAATTCATCCTGCAATTTCCTAAGCATGAGCCCAGCGTAGTTCACGAACATTAATTT
>JBMYJC010000278.1:0-3367 GCA_049594055.1 Luteibaculum sp.
GAAAAGTTACTTACTGGTACGGTGGACGCTCTAAGAGAGAATTATTCTACTTGGATGACTTCCAGGAAATTGAAAAAGAGTTCCCTAATTTCCAATTCTTTGTAGTACTTTCCGAGCCAACTGAAGAGGACAACTGGAAAGTGAAGAAGGATATTAACGACAAAGAAGGAGATGGTTTCCTTGGATTTGTTCACCAAGCGGTGATAGACCAATACCTAACCAAGCACGATGCTCCAGAAGATATTGAATTCTATTTCTGTGGACCGCCATTGATGAACCAAGCCGTACTTAAAATGTGCGAAGACTGGGGTGTTCCCGATGAAAATGTATCCTTCGATGATTTTGGAGGTTAATCATAAACTTAAAAAGGCTCTACTAAACGGTGGAGCCTTTTTTTGTGCCTTGAGCTTGATATTTTTTTCCTGTGCTGATCATAAGGATGAGAAAAAAGTATTCAGTGGTTATGCCCAAGGCACAACATATAACATCTCTTACTTTGGAGAGCTTTCTGTTGTTGACTTGCAAACCGGAATAGACAGTATTTTATTGCGGATGGATTACGCCCTTTCTAACTACAGAGGCGGATCTCAAATCTCCGCCTTAAACGACAGCCGAGATACGCTTTTTACACTAAGGGACAGTTGTGGCTTTTGGAAGCGGGTTTGGAAAGTGAGCCAGGAAGTTTACGAAAAGTCGGAAGGGGCTTTTGACCCAAGCATCTATCCACTTGTAAAAGCCTACGGCTTTGGCCCCAATCAGAAGCCCAGCTTAGACAGTACCCTGAATATTGATTCAATACAAGCTTTAGTGAATTTCGCACGCTGGGAACGAAAAGAGCATGGAGAAGATGAATTTATCATCACCAAACCCAGAAATGGACAGCTGGATTTTAACGCTGTGGCACAAGGCTTAGCCGTAGATTACATCGCTGAGTTTTTAGAAGCAAAAAACATTAAATCCTACTTTGTAGAACTGGGTGGAGAAGTGCGGGTAGGAAATTATAAGCCTGGAAAAGAACCGTGGGTTTTGGGGATAGAAAGGCCAGAAAACACAGAGGAACGCATAATTTCCGACACCTTACAAATCATCCAAACATCCGTAGCAACCTCTGGGAGCAACCGCAAGTTTTATGAGTTAAACGGAAGGCGCTACAGTCATGCCTTAGATCCCAAAAGCGGTGAACCTGTATCTCACGAGATTTTGAGTGTAACGGTTAAACACACTAGCTGTGCATACGCTGATGCATGGGCCACCGCAGCATTGGTTAACGGAGAAAGAATAAGGCCAATTTTAGAGAAGGAAGGATTTTGCACTGCTCTTCGGGTTTGGCGCCACACAAACTGCAGGCTTCCCCTTCTTTATTTAGAAATGGACTTTGGCTGGCACAGGTTCCAGCGAACTCCCCGCCTTTTTTTGCCCAAATTTTAATGGCAATTCCCGCAAATGCAAGCGCCAACATTCCTATTGCTATTAAGATAAGTTTCATGGTGCAAAAGTAACGTTTTTAAAGCGACAGGGTTGAGTGATAAAAGGGATCTACATTCCTACTGGGCGAGGCAAGCAGATATTTTTCCACCCCCAAAATTCTCCACTTGCTTATTTGCTACATCGGGACAATAATTCACCTCGCCAAGCCCGTAATTTTTGACTATCAATTGATCTGTGGGATGAACCCAAATGCGAGCCACACTCACATTGCTTACATCCACAAAAGAAGTTCGCAGCCTTGAGAATTCACTTAGACCTTGACCAGCATTAAAAAGCGCTAAATAATTTGCATTTCCCTCCACCACCAATTTATTAGAGCCAGTATGTTGGGCTATATATAGATTATTTCCGGTAAACTTAAAATGTACTTCTGCGGCATTGTCTCTCATTTCAAAAAGAAATTCCTCGGAACTAATATCCCCTGTAATTTTTAAGTCCTCTGTACCTAAGTGTTTAAAGCTGCGCAGTTGGCTAAGTGGCATCTCAATTCTAAGCTTTGGTTTATCTGCACTTTTTAGCCATCTGCACTTATTCCTGTTATCCAGAAAAAGAATGCTATCCTCTATGCTAAAATCTATACCATCCACCAAGTTTTTAAAATAGCTAAGTTCCACGCTGTATTGAGGGCTATCTGTAACCTCTAAGTGTATGTTGTCTTGCAAAACAATACCCGTAAATGGTGGTAACGCTATGCTGGTATTCACTTTTTCTCCTGCCGACTGAAAACAATTCTCCTCTTTTCCACAGGAAAAAAGAAGGGACATTGAAAGAAGCAAGCCTAGTAATAGTCTCATGGCTGCCATAATTTATATCCTACCCCAATACCCATAAAATCTGCCCTTGCTAATTGGGAGCGAAGCATAATTCTGGCAGCAAGTCTTTCAGAAAGTTGGTGCTGGACCATCAATTGATTAAAGCGATTATTCTTTTGATTTTGGTTGGAAAAGAGATACCAACCTTGATCTAAACATATACTGGTTTTTCCCACTCTAAAATCAGCCCCAAATCCAATTCCCACCTGTAAAGGACTGCTATTTGCTTCCAGTTTCTCAATTCCAGAATCAAGGACCTTAAAGCTATTATTCTCTGGTGGAATGGAGCCATAATAAGTTAAGTTGCTAAAAATGCGGTAGGCAAAAACATGTTCAGATTTTGGGGTGTACACCAAGTCTAGCGCACCCAAAGGGTAATTCTTACCGGTATAATCCCCTAACTCTTTGGTGCCTACAACGGCAAAACACCAGAGGGCCCTTGTAGGAAAATTATCACTAACACCGTTATCTGGTTTTTCTGGGATACCCGGCTTTTCCCAGCCAATAGATAGACCAAGCGATGCAAGGTTTAAACCCAGGTTTGGAATTTTAAAAGCTGCATTGCTGTAGTGCTGAAAGCTTATTATCCAGCCTAATCGAAACTTGTTTAAGTTAAAATCTTGCGATAACCTGAAAAGTACGGATGCGTTTACATGCGATCCAATGGCACCATTCTTTCTGTTTTCCTCCAGGGAAAAAGTTTTCGTAATAATTGCCGGACCCGCGCCCAATGATAGAGCAAGTGGGTGTTTTGACTTGTAGAGATCCGTCTTAAACAAATAGTTCAGGGCAAAAGCCGAACCTAATAGCTTACCATTCCCTAACTCTTGCCAGTGAAAGTTTATTCCTGCTCCGGCATCTCTAAAATTTTTTGTCCAGGTTTTATCTCGATGATTGCGCCAATAAATGAAGGAAATACTGTGTGCTGAGGTAATTGGCAAGCCTCTCATGGAAGGCCTATGTGGAATAAGAAAGCCTCTACTGGCTAAAAGTTGAACTTCCTGTGCAAAGAGGACATTACCAAAAAGAAGAAATAGGCACAAGAATAGCGTTTTCCGCATGTGGCA
>JBMYJC010000279.1:0-3367 GCA_049594055.1 Luteibaculum sp.
CTTGTTTTTGCTGAGCAATTTGCGCAATAGGGTGATTAGAACAATAGTAGCAGTTAGGTTATCTATAATCGCTGAAAGGACAAAAGCCAAGATGCAGATAATCCAAAGCAAGGAGCTTTTTTTCTTGGTTTTTATAAAGCCTTTAATGGTGGCAAAACCGTCAAAATGGTCTATAATTTCCACAATGGTCATAGCACCCATAAGGAAAATTAGAATCTCGCAGGTTTTCCCAAAATGGTGTAATAGGGTTTCTTCCATCACATGTAGGCGACCTTCGTGACTCATATCTGAAAATCCACCCAGCATTTCGTAATTGGCAGAATCAAACCACTGGGAGAAAGAGTCTATTCCGAGTGCAACTCCAGCCCAGGCTAATGCCATCATTCCTAAGGCGGGAATTAGCTTATCTATTTTAATAGTATGCTCGAACGCAATGAGCAAGTAGCCTAGAATAAAGACTACCAGAATAAAAGATTCCATGGGTTAAGGCTTGGGTTTTAGTTGCCGCTAAATAAGTTGTTTTAGGGCAATCTCAAAAGCCGTTTTGCTTATTTGTGTCTTTGCCTGATTTTGTTGGTGCGCACGCTCTAATGCCATCCTTATGGTCTCCGAAGTATCATCAAAAATCCCTTTATCGGATAACTGGTGCTCTGCTTCCATGAGGTAGGCGAAAACACGCGCCATTCCACAATTGGCAATAAAGTCTGGAATCACCGCAATTTTATTATCGGTTAGTTCGCTTATGGGCCCAAAGAAAATTTCTTTATCCGCAAAAGGAACGTTGGCACCCGAGGAAACTACCTCCAGACCAGCTGTGATTAAACGGTTTATTTGGTCTTCTGTAATTAGCCTGGATGCAGCACAAGGAAGGAAAATCTCAGCTTCGGTATTCCAGATTTTCTGGTTTATCTCTTCAAAAGACATTTTGGCATCAGCGGCATTCAGCTTGTTTCCATCTTTGTTTAAGAAAAGTCGGGTAACCTCTTCAATACTTAAGCCTTGCTTGTCAATAATTCCACCATCGCGGTCAATTATTCCAACCACTTTTGCTCCCATTTGAGCCATGTAGTACGCAGCAGCTGCACCAACATTTCCCCAACCTTGAACAATAACCTTCTTGTCCTTAACATTCCCACCATAAATATTGTAGTAATGTCTTACGGCCTCGGCAACACCATAACCGGTAATTAAATCGGCCACCACGTATTTTTTAGAAACGCTGGGGGTGAAAGTGGGATCTTCTACCTGTTTTAAAACCCCAAAACGCAATTGGCCTATTCGCAAGATTTTTTGTGCCTCATTGGGCTGGTAATGACCGTTAAAAACGCCCTCTTGTGGATGCCAAACACCACAACTCTCCGTAATTGGGATTACTTCATGTATCTCATCTACGTTTAGGTCACCTCCAGTACCATAATAACTTTTTAATAAAGGTGCAACAGCCTTATACCATCTTTCTAAAACACCTTTTTTTCTTGGGTCTGCGGGGTCAAAGTTTATTCCGGATTTAGCTCCACCAATGGGAGGTCCCGCAACGGTAAATTTAACCTCCATGGTTTTTGCAAGCGACTCTACTTCTCTTTTATCTAAGCCTTTACGCATACGCGTTCCACCACCGGCAGCGCCTCCTCTAAGCGAGTTAATTACCACCCAGCCTTCAGCCTCGGTTTCGCTGTCTTTCCATTCAAATACTATCTCGGGAATTTTATTCTCAAACTTTTCAAGTAAGTCCTTCATCGGGCAATAATTTTCGCCAAATATATAAATACTGCCCGCCCCCAAACGGTATATTATACTAGGATATTGACCCGCCCGAAAGATTAAATTTTGAATTTGTGTACGAGCTAAGAATATTTTCCTTGCAAAGAATTCTAAGCAAGGCCAGAAAACCAAAAATTATAGCCTCCTTAAAATCAACGATTTGCTTTTCTGGTACGATAAATTCGATGTCTCCTTGATCCCGCAGTCTTTGAACAAAATTTGCGTTATGTGCCCCGCCTCCGGTTAACAAGGCTTTTTTAACACCATAACTCTTTAGCTCGGTGCAAATGCGATCTACTAAATGGCGTTGCACGGTGTGCATTTTGTCTGGAACACTAGATTTTGCTCTTTGAACAAGTGGAATAAAATTTTCCTTAACCCAGTGGTTACCAATACTTTTTGGAGCTTTTAAATCGTAATAACTCAGTCGGTTGAGGGCTTGCAATAAATCTTCATCTAAACTTCCAGAAAGCGCAATCACTCCATCTTTATCAAAGGCCTGACCCATTTCGTGTGCCAGGAAATTAAAAACCTGATTACAGGCAGAGATATCCCAAGCCAAAAGATCTTGTCTGTTTAACAGTGTTGTGTTACAAATGCCTCCCAGGTTAACACAAGCATCAAAATCGTTAAACAAATGGAAGTCGCCTATGGGGACTAAAGGAGCACCTTGGCCTCCTAATGCAATATTTTTTTGGCGGAAATTACTTACAACTGGGCAAGAAACAGAGGCAGCTACGTGGTCCGCTGAACCTATTTGAAGTGAATATCCCAAATCGGGTTTGTGGAAAACGGTGTGCCCATGCAATCCAACAACATCGGGTTTGGGGTAATCTGCCAGAAAATCACCCAATTGGGAAGCGATCCATTTTCCATAGGTAATGTCTAGGAGCACCAGATCTTCTCCGCTCAAACTTGTACTTGTTTTTAGCAGCTCCTTTAAGTTATCGGGTAACTCAATAGAATCTCGATGAAGGATCTTAAAAGACCATTTCTCCTGATTGAGGGTGTATTCCGATAGGGCTAGATCCAATCCATCTAATGAGGATCCCGACATTATTCCAAGAGCTTTCCATTTTTGCATAGCAATAAGTTAGACCGCCAAAGTAAAGTTCTGAAATGTAGTTTTCTGCAACTTTCGATTAGCACCAAATAAAAAAGCCCCGATTGGGGCTTTTCAAATTTTCAATTGTTTGGATCTGAAATTAAGGTAGGTCTACTGCGGTTCCTAGCCCTCCAGGGTTACCACACTCTCCGGGTACCCATGCTACAACTCCAGAATGCACTGCATAACAGTAGTTGCCATAAGTTTTGCCATCGCAACCACAAACTGGTTGGTATACCGCTAAACATTGTGTTCCGGCTTCGCGCATCACTTTCCTTACTGCCTCAGAGCGACAGCTAACGGATATCGTATTAACATTAACACAAGGGCCTTTGGTGTAATTTTTAAAGCCCATGTTGCTAGCCTGGCACCCGTTGGAGAATGTAATTACTCCACATGCACAAACGGGATCATAAACTGCTGGGCAGTTTTGGAATATTTCTGCTTTTGGTTCATAACATGATAGTGAAATGGGACTTTCACTCTGTTGAACAGCATTTG
>JBMYJC010000280.1:0-207 GCA_049594055.1 Luteibaculum sp.
GATTGACGCTATTTGTGTATCGCGGGATCCTGGTGTAAACGTGAACAAGAAAATAAAGCACTTGGTCAAACACGGATTTCAGTTGAAAAACTTATTTGCCCGTATCCAAAACCGGGCTAAGGTGAGCTCCTTCGAGGAACAACTGGCAGCTGGATTGGGAATTGCCGAATCAAAGGTTAAAGGCAAGGTGCAAAACATAGAACATCA
>JBMYJC010000280.1:217-3361 GCA_049594055.1 Luteibaculum sp.
GTTGGCTGTTGTTGCTGCTGCTGCTGCTGCTGCTGTTGCTGTTGCTGTTGCTGCTGCTGCTGCTGCCGCTGCCGCTGCTGCTGCTGCTGCTGCTGGGCTTCGGCTTTTTATCCTTCCCCTTTTGAAGAAGCAGCTTTACTCTCTGTAGACGGTATGGGCGATTTTACCTCTACCATGGTAGGTATTGGCAAGGGGCCGGATATTCAAGTACTCGCTGAAGTGAATTACCCGCATTCCTTGGGTATGTTTTACACTTCCTTTACCCAGTATCTGGGGTTTCCACATTATGGGGATGAGTACAAAGTGATGGGCTTAGCTCCCTATGGAGAACCCGAATTTTTAAAAGAGCTGGATGCTTTTGTGCAATACGATGGCCAGTATGGTTTGCGGCTCAACAAAAGTATGTATCCTCACTTTAAAAAAGGGGTGGATATGAATTGGGATGGTGGTTCTCCAGTGATTGGAAACCTCTTTTCGAAGGGTTTTGAAGAAGTATTTGGACCTGCTCGCCAGAAGGGGGAGGAATTGACCCAAAAACATAAGAACCTTGCCACATCAGTGCAGCGAAAATGTGAAGAGATCATCTTTAATATCCTCAAAAAATTACAAGAGGATACTGGGTTAAAAAATCTATGCATTGCGGGTGGTGTAGCGCAAAATTCCGTGGCCAATGGAAAAATAAGGGCGCAAACTGGTTTTGAAAACGTTTATGTTCCCTGTGCTGGTCATGATGCGGGAACCGCAGCAGGTTCGGCCCTGTACCACATGCATCAGAACTTAGGCATAAAACGCCATGCTCCCGATTATAATCCATATACTGGATACCAGGCAACCGATACTGAAATAGAATCCTGTTTGCAGCCTATCAGCCAAACTTGGAACAAGGTGGAGGAGGAAAGCGATTTATTTGATGCGGTTTGCGATTGTTTGGAGAAGGGTGGTGTGGTAGGATGGTATCAGGGAAGAGCGGAATTTGGACCCCGTGCATTGGGACATCGTTCCATTTTAGCAGATCCAAGACGGAATGACGTGAAGGAAATCCTCAACCTCAAAATTAAACGCAGGGAGTCATTTCGACCCTTTGCTCCATCCATTTTAAAGGAGTTTGTGGATGAGTATTTCGAGGATGCGGATTTTGTGCCCTTTATGGAAAAGGTTTATCCAATTAAGCCAGAAAAACATACTGAAATTCCTGCCGTAACCCATGTGGATGGAACGGGAAGACTACAATCGGTAGATAAATCCATCGAGCCCCGTTATTACGGGTTGATCGATCGATTCCGTGAGCGCACCGGAGTGCCCATTTTAGTCAACACCTCCTTTAATGAAAACGAGCCCATTGTAAATACTCCTCAGGAAGCTCTGGATTGTTTCTTACGTACTAAGATGGATATGCTGGTGTTGGGGGATTATGTGGTAACCAGATGAAAATCCACCTCATCACCGTTTGTTATAACGCAGCGAAAACCATAAGAAATACCATTGAATCGGTACAATCGCAGCAAGGCTGCGATTTTTTGTATCGGGTAAAGGATGGAGGATCCTCAGATGGGACCCAACAGTTATTGCAGGAATACCGGGTTGCCTTTAAGACTCAAGCAGATAAGGGTCTCTACGATGCGCTCAACCAAGCGCTGGAAGAAGTTTCCAATGATGCTGTACTAGGGTTTATCCATGCAGATGATGTCTTGGCCAATGCTCAGGTATTGGCCTCCATTGAAAAAGCTTTTAAAGAAAATCCAAACATAGACGGCCTCTATGGTGATCTGGAGTATTGGAATGCAGACTTTAGTAAACGAATCCGCAAATGGAGGTCAGGTAAGCAGCAGTCTTTTGCATGGGGTTGGATGCCACCACATCCAGCGCTCTACCTTAAAAAATCGGTTTTTAATCAGGTGGGGCTCTTTCGTACCGACCTCGGTTCCGCGGCCGACTACGAATGGATGTTGAGAGCCATTCATATCCACAACATTAAGTTGCATTACCTCCCTAAAACGCTCGTAAAAATGAGGGTAGGGGGGATGAGTAATGCTAATTTAAAGGCACGCAAGTCTGGTTTTACTTCCGATCTTCTGGCATGGAAGGTTAATACAGGCCGCAAGAATTACCTGGCCGTTTTTCTTAAAAAAATGAGGAAGATTCCGCAGTTTTTTAGCCCCTCCTAACCTCCCCGAAGGGGAGGAATTCAAGTAGGCCCAGATTTTCTAGCGGATACCGCATCCCAAACTAGATTTGGGATCCACTTGCTACTTATGCATTCCAGATCTTCACGTTGTTTCGTCTGGAATGCAGGTGTGCTCCGCTACCAGCTCTCAGCTCCGAACTCCGAACTTTCTTTCCCTTTCAGCTTCTGGCTATAAATTGGATTCCAGATCTTCACGTTGTTTCGTCTGGAATGCAATTTCGCTTCTCTACGAGCTACGAGCTCCGAACTTCCACCTTGGCCCTTTCAACTCATTAACTCATCAACTCATTAACTCATCAGCTTCTCAACTTTTCATTCTACTTCTCGCTTCCTGCTTCTAGCTTCTATCTCTTAAAGCATCTCCTGCACGATGCGCTCAATGGTGTAACCATCCGCCTCTGCGCGGTAGTTGGGGATAATGCGATGCCTTAATACGGGCAGAGCAACGGCTTTTACATCCTCAATATCCGGAGCAAATTTGCCGTTGATTAAGGCGTGGGCTTTGGCACCTAATATTAAATATTGTGATGCTCGAGGACCTGCGCCCCAAGACAGGTATTTTTTCGCTAACTCAGAGCCGCCTTCGTTCAAGCGGGTTTTAGCAGTTAACTGCACTGCGTAGTTAAAAACCGTATCGGTAACCGGAATTTTGCGAACCAAATCCTGTACCTGTAGTATGTCTTCTTCGCTGAGTACCGCATTGATATTGGATTGAGCGAAGCCCGTGGTGCGTTTCACAATCTCCAATTCTTCTTCCAAACTGGGGTAGTCCACCCAGATGTTAAACATAAAACGGTCTAGTTGCGCCTCGGGAAGGGGATAAGTTCCTTCCTGTTCAATGGGGTTTTGCGTTGCTAATACAAAAAAGGGATTGGGAAGTTGTAAGGATTTCCCTCCATAGGTCACCTTTTTTTCTTGCATGGCCTCTAAGAGGGCACTTTGAGTTTTTGGGGGTGTTC
>JBMYJC010000281.1:0-3356 GCA_049594055.1 Luteibaculum sp.
GGATTTATGATGCCAAGGGCAACTTGTCTAGAATAGTACCCTACCAAAATGATTCTATAACAGGAGTGGTGGAAGAATATTTCCCAAACGGAAAAATCAAACAAAAGACACCATACGAACAAAATCTTAAGGATGGCCAGGCGAGAATTTATGCTGAAGATGGACGGGTGATCTGGCTAATTCAGTACGAAAAGGATGCTGTTGTAAATCGAGAAGCCATCAACCGTTATGCTGAGGATTCTCTAAAAACTGGTTTATGGATGGAATTTCATCCTAACGAGGTTAAGAAGCTGGTAGGTTCCTACGTAAGGAATCAAAAAGACGGCATTTTTAAGGAATACGATGAGAATGGAAAACTCTTAAACATTTACGAATACAACAACGGGGCTTTGGTGGACAACGCCACTGCATTAAATGTAATTGACCAGGAAAAATTCTATTATCCAAACGGCCAGGTTAAGCGAATTGAAACGCGCAGAGGCGATAAAAAACAAGGTTTTACTCAAACTTTTGACGAGAAGGGAAATGTTATTCTATCCCAAATATTTAGAAACGATACACTAATTGCAGAAGGAAATCAGAACGAGTTAGGCCAAAAAATAGGTCTTTGGAAATATTATTGGCCAAACGGAAATCTTGAATCTACTGGTTATTACAAGGCTGGAAGAAAGGATGGATCCTGGAAATATTATTTCGAGAGCGGGGAATTGGAGCAAGAAGGTTTTTGGAAAAACGATAAACCCGATAAGGAGTGGATATGGTATTTCAAGGATGGAAAGCAGCGCTGCATCATGCATTTTGAAGATGGCAAAGAAGATGGAGACTACATTGAATATGACCAGTATAATTATGTAGTAGCAGAGGGTAAGTATTCTGAGGGATATAAAGTAGGCGAATGGTATTATTCGGGAGGAGATCAAGTAGAGGTTGGACGCTATAGAGATGGCTTAAAGGATGGAGATTGGAAATACTACTACTACGAACAAGAACCCGAGAGCTTAATTTTTGAGGGTGGATTTAGAGATGGGGCTCCCAACGGTATCCACATTTATTACTACCAACAGAACATTCCTCGATTTATATGGAGTTATAAGGCTGGCTTAAAAAATGGGGAGTTTATCTGGTTTTACGATGATGGAACCCGCAAATACAGCTTGACCTACGAATTGGATGAATTAAAGAGCGTAAATGGTGTTCCGTTCAAAGAAATAGGGGAGGAATTATAAGAAAGTGAGGAGATTAAACATTGGTATTGGAAATACGTACCTTTGATAAAATCCCTCAACCCCAATGAATACAACAGATTTAGTTCTCCTAAATACCGACCCGGTATTGGAGAAAGACCTAAGCATCATGCTGGGTAAATACCACTACGATATACTGGACAGTTTTTCTGCAGCCGACCATTTTTTTAACCGCTATCCCAAATCTTGGCCTGGATTAATGATCATAAAATATGACAGTGCCAATCCCGATTTTTCTCAATACGCGCATTTTACGCAGGACCAAAAAAGACCGGGAATCCTGCTATTGGTTTCTGGAAATACTTTACCCAACCAACAATTGCTTAACCGCTTTAATCCAGATGCCGTTTTGTCAATTCCATTTAAGGAGCTGGACCTAATTCTAAGTGCCGAGCTTGCCCTAATGCGAAAAAATGAGAGATCTAAAAACAAAGGATTTAAAGAAATAACCAGGAAAAAGATCGATGTAGATCGCCTTTTTATTCGCGATAAATCCAAGTATAACAGGGTTTTAAACGAGGATATTTTGTTTGTGGAAGCCCTTAAAGATTATGTAGTGTTTACAACAACCAAAGGCAATCTAACCATTCATACAACCATGAAAGAATTGGAAAGCAAGTTGCCCTCTCAATTCTTTTTTCGCGTACATCGCTCCTACATTATTAATCTATCCAAGATTAAAAACTTGGATTACTCTGAAATAGAATTGGAGGAAGGAGAAAGAAAAATTCCTATAGGCGGTTCTTATCGCGACAAACTGCAAGAAAAATTGCTGCTTATTTAAAAATTGTCGTATACGTCAATCAGTTTAAAATCTAGCTTCTTCTCAATAATATCTGCAGATAAAACTTCTATAAGTACGCGATCTCCAAAATGGATTTCCTTTTGGTGGCGTTGACCAACTAGTTTATGCCTGCGCTCGTCAAATTGGTAGAAGTCGTCATCCAGGCTATCCACAGAAACCATTCCCTCGCATTTGGTTTTTTCCAGCTCCACATAGAATCCCCATGGAGTTACACCGGTAACTATTCCATCAAATTCCTCTCCTACATGTTCCATCATGAACAGCACTTGCATGTATTTAATGGAGGCGCGTTCTGCTTCTACTGCATTGCGCTCTTTTAAACTACAATGGCGACAATTAAATTCCAGGTTTTTATCGCTATACGGTTTTTGTGTTAAATAGCCTTGTAATAATCTGTGCACCATTACATCTGGATAGCGCCTAATTGGGGAGGTAAAATGGGTATAGTGCTCAAAAGCAAGGCCGTAGTGTCCAATATTTTCAGAGCTGTACTCTGCTTTGGCCATGGCCCTTACCGCCAGGTTTTTAACAATACCTTCAAAAGGTTTTCCTTCAACTGATAGCAGTAATCGGTTTAAGGCAAAGGCAGCTGCTTTTCCCGTGGCATGTTGCAGTTTTAATCCGAAATTTGACAGGAAATTTTTCAGGGTTTTAAGCTTTTCCTCGTCTGGCAAATCGTGAATTCGGTAAACAAAGGGTTTGGCCTTCCCATCCCTTTTGCCCACAAACTCAGCAACTTTGCGGTTCGCCAAAAGCATAAACTCCTCAATTAATTTATGAGCGTCTTTGCTGGTTTTTACAACTACTTCTTTGGGTTTAGCATGCTGATCGAGCACAAACTTAACCTCCTCGCTTCCAAATTCAATTGCACCGTGACTAACTCGCTTTTTTCGCAAGTTTTTGGCAATCTTATTCAGTTGGCGAATCTCGTTCTCAAATTCTCCAGATTCTCCCTCAATTATTTTTTGTGCATCCTCATATGCAAATCTTTTTTTGGAATGGATCACACTTTTTCCAAACCATTGACCGAACACTTTACCTGATTCATTCATTTCAAAAACTGCAGAGAAAGCCAGTCGATCCTCATTGGGTCTTAGAGAGCACAGGTCGTTGGATAATACTTCGGGTAACATAGGAATAACCCTATCCACTAAATAAACAGAAGTAGCTCTTTTAAAAGCTTCCTTATCAAGTACCGTATCGGGTTGTAAAAAGTGGGTAACATCCGCAATATGCACTCCAATCTCAAAATTCCCGTTTTCTAGAACCTTAAACGAAAGGGCATCATCAAAGTCTTTGGCATCGTG
>JBMYJC010000282.1:0-286 GCA_049594055.1 Luteibaculum sp.
CAAGTAGTCGGGATGAGGTACAAAGTCAGCATCAAAAATGGCTATGAATTCGCCCTCGGCAATCTGAAGTCCATACTGCAATGCTCCTGCCTTATATCCCTCCCGATTTGCTCTTTGAATGTGTTGAATGTTGAGCGAGTTTTTTTTCTCAGCAACGAATTGTTTGATGATTACAGAACATTCATCCGTACTATCGTCCAATACCTGGATTTCTAATTTATCGCTGGGGTAATCCAGATTACAAACTGCTTCCAGCAAACGCGTAATAACGTACTTTTCGTTGTAA
>JBMYJC010000282.1:296-3070 GCA_049594055.1 Luteibaculum sp.
TTACTTTGGGGAGTGCAGACAATTCACCAGAAACTGACTCCTCTGCTCTTCCTTTTTTGTAGGAAAACCAGTGGATAAATTGAAAGGAAACAAAAACCGAGATAAACAACAGAAGAACTCCGTATACGGCCAGCAAAACAATCATTTGGCGTATTTAATAATGGTGAGAATAATTTTATAACCCGCTAAAAGCGTTCCTTTTAAAGTACCGGCAATCTTAGACTGCCCTTCCCTTTTTCTGTAATCAACGGGAACTTCCACTACATTTAGTTTATGCTTGAGTGCTTTAATTTGCATCTCTACCGTCCAGCCATAATTGACGTCCTGCATTTGAATTTGCTCCAGAGCCGGCATCCTAATAGCCCGAAAGGGCCCCAAATCCGTGTATCTATGCCCGTACAAGATTCGAATCAAAAATGTGGCTAACCAATTTCCAAAACGCTGTTGTGGCAACATTGCGCCTCGTTCTCTTTTACCCAAAGCACGTGAACCGATAACCAAATCGGCCTTGTTTTCTAAAATGGGTGCAATTACTTGTGGCATTTGTTCTGGATGGTCACTAAAATCTCCGTCCAAAAATACTACGATATCTGCTAGTAGGGCAAAGCTTTTTAATTGTGCTATGCCTGCCAGGCATGCAGAGCCATATCCTCGCTGTTTGGCTTGCACCACCAATGCTCCATTCCGCATAGCTACTTCGGCAGTTTTATCCTTTGATCCGTTATCGGCAACCACAATATGCCGGACTAAATTTTTAGGAATGGATTGCACCACCTGCCCTATAGCTTTTTCCTCATCCAGGGCAGGAATCACCACATCAACTATCACTCTCCTTCCTAAATTTTTTGGTTTAAATGAATCTGATTTTGGCCGATAAGAATAGGATCATCATTAATTCTTTTTTCCTCTGGGCCATTCTCAAGTTTTAAGACGCCCCTTGGACAAACCGCAGAACACACACCGCAACCTACGCAAGAAGAGCGCACAATGTTTTGCCCCCTCTGGGCATACCAACGCACGTCTATGCCCATCTCACAATACGTGCTGCAATTACCGCAAGAAATACACTGTCCACCATTCGTGGTAATTCTAAACCGGCTTTTAAAGCGCTGCACTAAACCCAGATAGGCCGCCAAAGGGCAGCCAAAACGGCACCAAACCCGGTTACCCATCACTGGATAAAACCCGGTTCCCACTACACCTGCAAATGCAGATCCAATAAGAAAGCCATAACTTTTTTGAATGTCATAGGTGGCGATCCCAAAAACTTTGTCATTACCAGAAAAGTAGCTGTACAAGGTTGCACCGGTCATAAGTACAGCTATAACCAAAACCCCGTGTACCATCCAGCGCTCAATTTTCCAGGCTTTTAAGGACTTATCCGAATGCTGTCTGAATGGATCGCCTGCTGTTTCAGCCAAACCTCCGCAGCCACATACCCAGGAGCAATACCACCTTTTTCCATAGAAATAGGTTATAACAGGTATTCCGATGCTAGCCAAGGCAATGCCCCAAATCAACATGAATAAGCCAAAAGTTCCATCCGCCAGCATCTGATCTATGTTCCATCCAAAAAAGAAATCATAATCTAAGGGCCAGGCATTTTTAAAATCCATGTAAGGATGGTTAAAACGCACTAATATCTCTGGTATAATGAATGCAAAAGAGAGTTGGAAAAACAACACCGAAAAGGTGCGCAACATTTGGTATTTACTGTGGCGGTATTTTATAAACATTCTAACACCCATCACCAGCATGACCACGCAATACAGAAATCCATATAAAAACCACTGACTAGCCGGATTTCCACTTAAGGCCAGACTTAAACCGTCTACCAGATATACCCAATTAACAATGTATGCTGGAAACCAGTACAACAGGATGTAAAAAGCAATCAGGTAAGCCCCTAGCAGATATGCGGGAACTTTCCTGTTACTGAGATTTCTGTGGTAAATGCCATTGTTTTTTATGCCCTTGTACCCAAGCAATTTTAATTGCGGTAGGATAAAAGCCAATCCACCCAATACCATTAATCCAATACTTAGCCAAAAGTATCCGGCATCTTGGGTGACACCACTTCTAGAGGCCTTCTTGACCAAAGGAAATGCAAAATCTTGTGGACTGGTATACATTACCTTATCCCATAACTGAGCATCCTTTAATTCCTGGTTCTTTTGCTGATAAAGCGATACAATGGCCGAGGATATGCCAAAACTGGTAACAAACTCTTTACCTATGACCTCCTCCTCCAGCAGGTCTTGTAAATTTTCTTTTTGCTTTTCGCTGAGAGCAGATTCAACATGAACGCTTTCCAGGACAAATGGCCCTGTAAATAAAATGGCATTAAACCCAATAAACCCAATGGATAAAAGGATTAAACCTATACGTTGGAGGTTCTTCATGTTATGCCGGATTCAATTTTAAAATTCTTTTCCAGGAGCGTCTTCTAAGCTTGATATGTGCCCCCGTTTGTTTGTTAAATGCCTGGACAATATCCATTGCATGATTTTTACTGAATTCCGGGTCAAAATTTGCATCCGCCAAATGGGCCAGGACGAAACTAACGGTTTTACCTGTCCTCAACCATGCATCAAAATGGGAATGCCTCAAGCGAAGTCCAAAGGCATTTACGCCAACAAATAAGTCGCTGTTTTTTTCGTAAACCAATCGCAGCAAAATGTATTCTGTGGGATGTTGCCAGACAAATTCCACCAAAGGATCTTCAACAATAGCCGGAACCTGACCATAAGTTTGGTATTCAATGTCCATAAACT
>JBMYJC010000282.1:3080-3347 GCA_049594055.1 Luteibaculum sp.
TGCAGAATTAAACCAGGGGCCTGGATTATATTTTGTGGGATGCCCCACAACCGTATGTGCAACGCATTCGCCCATCATTCTGCCGGTGTACCAAATGGGTTCAATGGATTTTCTATTGGCCAGGGGATTTCTGATTTGAGCACAATCGCCAATTGCAAAAACATGGGGTTGATTTGTGCTCAGGTATTGGTCTACCAGAATCCCCTTATCGAGTTCTAGTTTGGAATTCTTTAAAAAATCAATGTTTGGAGAGACCCCTGCCGTCAA
>JBMYJC010000283.1:0-1171 GCA_049594055.1 Luteibaculum sp.
TTAAAGGGCTTTTGGTGGCGTTTTGTTATGTTTTTGTCTGTTTCCATGGGGCTTAGCCTGCACAATAGTTTGGCTGTAATAGAAGGTTATTTAGGAATTAAAACCCCCTTTGTTCGCACTCCTAAAAGTGGGGAGGGGGTAGGTGCTGAAAATCGAGAAATTGGAAGCAAAGCTTTGGAATACATTACGGCCCAAATCACCTGGCTAACCTGGTTGGAATTGCTTTTGGCTTTGGTTTTTGCGGCAGCCGCTATTTACGGATTAACCCATGCCGAATTTGGTTTGCTGCCCTTCCACCTCATGCTCTCTGCAGGGTTTGCAATTGTGGGCTTAAGCGCATTTGCACATATTCCTAGATATGTTCGCAAATCTGCTGCATAAAAAAAGCTCCTCATTTGGGCTGCTTTCCTGGTTTGTTTCTCTAGGTTTACTTTTTGTGTTGCCGCTAGATCGCAGCATGCACCTTCCTTTGCTGGGATTATATGCTGCGGCATTTCTGGGCTATTTGCTTATAGCATTCGCTAAGCTTTCCTCAAAGGTTTTTTTGTGTTGCTTTATAACGCTTTGTGTGCTTTCGCAATGCCAAATGCCCTGGCTTTCAGACGATTATTACCGCTTTTTTTGGGATGCTGCCATCATGGATTCGGGGTTTTCGCCATACGCCTTTAGCCCGCGGCAGTTTTTAATCCTGGCGGAAGAGATTGAGGGATTAAACGGCATTTTTCCTTTGTTAAACTCTCCCGACTACTACAGCATTTATTTGCCGGTAAACCAATACATGCATTGGTTGGCCTTTAAAGTGGGTGGAGAAGATTTAAATGGATTTGTTATCGCCTTAAGGGCTTTTTATGCAATTGTCTTGCTCAGTGCTTTTCTGCTATTCCAAAGGTTTTCATCTCATGCAGTACAAAAAAACTATCCCTTGTTTTTTGCTAATCCATTGCTGTGGATAGAGGGTTTAGGGAATTTGCATGTAGAGATTTTTTTGGCTTCTTCCCTCATAATTGCTGCCGTGTTCTATGCCCAACATCGAGCTAAAAGTGGGGTGGCATTTTTAATAGGGCTTTTCACCAAACTCTCATCATTTCCTATGGTTTTGGCGGCTTTCATCTTTGCCAGGAAGATGAAAACTCTTTTCTATTTAGCTGCAGGAGCTCTGGTCTTTTTAGTC
>JBMYJC010000283.1:1181-3341 GCA_049594055.1 Luteibaculum sp.
ATCACTCTCTTTCCATATGAAGATTTTCTGCACATT
Source organism: Luteibaculum sp. (assembly GCA_049594055.1). Classification (GTDB taxonomy): domain Bacteria; phylum Bacteroidota; class Bacteroidia; order Flavobacteriales_D; family Luteibaculaceae; genus Luteibaculum. Next base: position 1,218 of record JBMYJC010000283.1, read on the forward strand.
TTGGAAAGTCTGCGTTTGTTCCAAAGGACCTTTGAGTTTAACGCTTCTGTTTATGCGCTAGTAAACACCTTGCTTTCTAATAAGTTGGGCTACAATGCAATAGCCTTTACTGGCCCCTTTTTATCCTTTTTGGGACTTGTTATGGTCATCTTATTAGCAGTTTACTACAGTTTTAGAAAGTTAAGAGGGATGGATGCCATACATGCGGCAGCCGATTTTTTTATTTGGGCTTCGGTGCTCTATTTATTGTTGAGTCCAGTGGTGCACCCTTGGTATTTGTTGCTTCCGCTGAGTGCTGTACTTTTTAGACCTAATGCCTTTTTAGTGGCATGGACTGGAACTGTTATGCTAAGCTATCTGTATTATCCAGAACTTAAAAGTAGCTGGTGGATTTGGGTGGAATATTTACTGCCTTTTCTAGTCTTATTAGTTAGCAAAAGACTAGGCTCTGGGATGAAAATCCAGTAGCACCGATTTAAGGTAATTACGATCAATATGAGTGTAAATCTCTGTTGTGGTAATGGATTCGTGGCCTAGCATTTCTTGTACCGCCCTCAAGTCTGCACCGCCCTCCACTAAATGACTGGCAAAGGAATGGCGAAAAGTATGGGGGGATATGTTTTTACGGATTCCGGCTTTCTCCACACAGGCCTTTACAATCATAAAAATCATAACCCTGGAGAGCTTTTTTCCATGCTTATTAAGGAAGAGGAAATCTTCGTGGCCTTTGGCGGCTTCTAGGGGCCTGCGAACCCCTTCAAAATAGGTTTCCAGAAGTTTCTGAACACTGCGCCCCAAGGGAATTAATCGTTCCTTGTTTCCTTTTCCACTCACTTTAATAAATCCATCCTTAAAATGAAGATTAGAGATCTTAAGGTTAATGAGTTCACTTACGCGTAAGCCACAACCGTAAAGGGTTTCTATGATGGTTTTATTTCTAAAGCCTTCAGGACGGCTCAGGTCTATTTTTCCAACCAAGTCATCTATTTCTTCCACACTAAGAGTGTCTGGTAATTTTTGTGGAAGTTTTGGAGTGAGCAATAACTCTGTTGGGTTTTCATCGATGAACTCTTCCAGTAGTAGGTAGTTGTAAAAGGATTTTATCCCCGAAATAATGCGCGCCATGCTGCGTGCAGAGAGACCACTTTTACTTAGGTCTTGGGTTAATTCCTGAAAATCTTGTAGTTGTAATTCCTTGGGATTTTTATTACTTGCCTTCGCAAAGGAAATAAGCTTGTCAAGGTCTCTCAGGTAATTCTCAACGGTATTATCAGAGAGCGATTTTTCCAGCTTTAAAAAACTTGTATAACCCAACCTTAACGTATCCCAGCTCATAATGAAAACCCCTGTCTGCGTAATAAATGGGCCAAATTTAAATTTATTGGCCAAACGCGAGCCCAAAATTTATGGGAGTAAAACTCTTGCTGCCATTATGGATGATTTACAAAGGGAATTCCCTGATGTAGAGATTCATCATGTGCAATCTAACTCAGAGGGAGAGTTGGTAGATGCCATCCAAAAATACGGTTTAATGTGTCCTTATGGCATCATTAACGGGGCCGGATACACGCATACTTCTGTGGCTATGCGGGATGCTATTGCCTCAGTAGAATGCGAATTTGTAGAAGTACACATTAGCAACATCTTTAAACGCGAGGAATTTAGAAAGCAGTCCTTTCTAAGTGAGGTATGCCAGGGAGTGATGACCGGTTTTGGTCCTGATGTATATCGCCTGGCTATGGATTATATCGTTCGAAAAGTTGCTCGGGAAGCGAGCTAAAACGTTTTCCATTTTTAAGGAAGTAATGGTAGATAATACTGCCGTGGAATAGGCCCATTTTATTGGGCTCTCTCACATTTTTAAGAAGCTTTTCTCTCTTTTCCAGGCTTTTATCCCATTGCTTAAAAAATGCGCGGTGGGCCTTCCAGATTTGATAACTGTGCTGTGGTAAACCTCTCACCAAAAAATTAATTGCCGAAAGGCCATCCAGCAGAAGCCGGTTAAACAGAACCCATTTAAAATCGCTGTGGGGGTAGTTTTTAACCAGTAGGCTTAATCCATTTCGGTAGTTTAAAAAGGTTTTAAATGGGCTCATCATGTTAAGTGTTCCTCCACCCACGTGG
>JBMYJC010000284.1:0-3040 GCA_049594055.1 Luteibaculum sp.
AAATTATTATCCCAGAGTTTGGCAAGCTGCAAAGGATTTAGGCTATTCAGAGATAGTTTTTGTCGACCCCTTTATTTTCGAAAGCGTTCCGGGAGTTAAGTCCTTTGAAGATGTTAATCAAACCTTGTCAGGCTCAATGGAAAAATGGTTTTCACATTCTAATACAGCAAGAACAATTTCAATTACCTACGATTTATTTCGATTTTCTCATTTACTTCCCACCAACGTGCGTGCATATACCAACAGGCGTGATATGGATTTTAAAACCGATAGTGGAACAGAATTAAAGCAGTTTTTATCCGTAAGAAGTAAAGAATTTTTCGAGGGTGTTGATAAATTATATTCCGAGCGGGCAAAGGAATTAGGTCTAAGTCTCCCTTTTTCTAGAGCAGAATAAAAGCCTATATTTGTGACCAGAGGTCAATGACCTCTTTTTTTGTTTACCAAAACTTCACCGCCTTGCAGAAAGAAAAAATAACCTTAGAACAACTTCTAAACCTGGATTTTAACTCTGTAATCTGGGTGGCCGCACCCATTATGTTTTCTTTGGTTGCTCTGGAGTGGTACCTGAGCTACCGCAAGAACTTCAAAAACGCCTACAACACCAAAGATTTCTTGGCCTCAGCAAGTATAGGCTTTGGTAATCTTTTTGTAAACGGTTTAACCAAAGTGGGAATGTTTTCCGTAGTAGTAGTTTTCTACAACCTAGTGCCCTGGAGTATTCCCGCAACCTGGTGGAGTTATATCCTTTGTATTATTTGTCTGGATTTTGTTCGCTATTGGGCGCATAGAATAGCCCATGAACAAAGGTTTTGGTGGTCTACCCACGTTGTTCACCATTCCTCAGAACACTACAATTTCTCCGTATCCTTTAGACTGTCCTGGACACAAAATCTTAAGCTTATCTTTTTCGTGCCTGTAATCCTCATGGGCTTCGATCCATTGGTATTTTTTATTTGCCACCAAATTGAGGTGCTTTATCAGTTTTGGATTCACACTGAACTTATTCGCAAGTTGCCTAAGCCAATTGAGTACATTTTTACAACCCCCTCGCATCACCGTGTTCATCATGCGGTAAATGACAAGTACATTGATAAAAATTACGGGTCTACCTTAATAATCTGGGATCGTATGTTTGGCACTTTCCAAGCGGAAGAGGAACAAGCGCGTTATGGCATTACAAAACCAGTTAACTCATACAACCCGGTTGTACTTGTTTTTCACGCTTGGGTAGATTTGGCCAAAGACGTGTACAAACGCCCCACAAAGTTTTTTCAAATCCTATTTGGATCGCCCACCGATTGGGAACGCGAAGAGATGAAAAAACAAAGGCTTAAAGCCGAACCTAGTCTGCGTAAAGCCGCCTAACAGATTTCCCCCAAGTAATTATTTTCTGAGTCCCTGTATAGGATGTTTAGCTGCAAGCCATTTTGTAAGCATATTTCGGCAAGACTCTCCTCATCCATGTAAAGCCAGGAAAAAGGGGCTGAAATATCCTCCTTGTAGGATACTTGATACTCCATTTCGCCATAGTAGGGTCTTTCCTTGCGATTCACCTCATCGTACAAATAGGCAATATCCGAACTCTCAAATATGATTTTTCCATCTGGAGAGAGCAGCGATTTTAAATGAAGCAAAAAGGAAGGAAGTTGGTCTAAATTCCCGGCCAAACCAAGACCATTCATTAACAGCAGGATGCAGTCGTATTTTTCTGTACTGTAATAATCCTGCACCCTTTTTTGAAATACGAAATCAAAACCTTGTATTTCCCGAAGGAATTGGCAGGCAAGCGGGTCAAGCTCCACCAAATGAAGAATGCAATTTCCCTTTTTTAGCAGCTCTTTACTATGCACTCCCGCACAGGCACCAACATCCAGGATTTTCCCTTTGGCTCTTTCTAAAGCTATTTGTTCCAACAGTGGCATTTCCTTCCAGGTTCTAAATAAGTAGGATGTTGGGATTTCATCGGTATCAAAACCGGGGGAATGCACCTGAATGTTTGCTTTGGAGGCATTTTGGTAATGATCATACAAGCAGGTTCCAAATACGCTATCGGAGAACATGGCAGTAATTTTAAGGCCTTTGATATAATACTATCTTTGCCCGCAAAATGGCCAACAAACCTATGAACAAATCAATTAAAACGCTTTGCGTAGCAGGTATTTTAGCAAGTGGAATTGCTTGTAACAATGCCTCTAACCAGAACAACAACATGGAAATCAACACAGATGCTGAAAAATTCAGTTACAGCCTAGGTATGGATATCGGTCAGAACGTTAAGGATTCTGAATTTGATAGCCTGCAGGTTGAGCTTTTACTGAATGGTATTAGAGATGTTATCAATGAGGGTGAGCCTAAATTCACTTTAGAAGAGTCTCAGCAGTTTGTAAGAGATTACTTAACCAAACTTCAGGATCAAAAATCTCAAGCTAACCTTGATAAAGGCGAGCAATATTTAGCTGAAAATGCAAAACGCGAAGGGGTAGTTACATTGGAAAGCGGACTTCAGTACGAAATAATGAAAGAAGGAAATGGTCCAAAACCTAGTGCTACCGACCAGGTAAAGACGCACTACCACGGTACCCTTATTGACGGTACAGTATTTGACTCTAGCGTTGATCGTGGTGAGCCTGCTACTTTCCCAGTGAATCGTGTAATTCCAGGTTGGACAGAGGCTTTGCAATTAATGCCTGTTGGTTCTAAGTGGAAACTATACATTCCTTCCGAGCTTGCATACGGAGAAAGAGGTACACGTGGTGCTATTGGACCAAACGAAACCTTAATCTTTGAGGTAGAGCTTTTGGAGATCGTAAAATAAAAACGAGACGAACTATTACTAAAAGGTCGGGTACGCTACCCGGCCTTTTTTAGTTATCAGGGGTGCCTGCCTCAATCCAACATTCAATGGCTTTTACCTTTTCTGGTGCAAGGGCAGAGGATTGCGGCATGGGAGAAACTCCATTTTCCCTTGTTCTTTTTATAGCTATTAAAAATCTGGCTTGGTTGGCATTGTCTCTTATTTGCTCGTAGGTCTCCAAAA
>JBMYJC010000284.1:3050-3336 GCA_049594055.1 Luteibaculum sp.
CCACCCCTGACCTGCCTGGTGCAGCGTGGCAACCAGAAAGGGCGCAGGAATTAGCAATTATAGGTTTTATTCCACTGGAGAAGGTAAAGTCAACATCCGAACACGCTATATCAGTGGTCTGCACACCAGGTTGCGTTTTATCCTCTTCATCTTTCTTACAGGCCAAAGCCATTAGACCCACGGCAACTATTGCCAGCATTAATCTTTTATACATATTCACTTAATTTTTTTCCAATATGGGCGCCTATTGCAACGCCCATTCCACCCATCTTTAACCCGTAAACGA
>JBMYJC010000285.1:0-3312 GCA_049594055.1 Luteibaculum sp.
AGCAGAGATTTCCAGAGCCCAACTCTGGCAATGGCTTAAGCACAACGCGCGCCTAAACGATGGTAGAATAGTGACCCGAGAACTTTTGGAAAGCATTTTCTACGAAGAGCAACTCAAAGTTCGCGACCAATTGGAGAACACTGTACCAAACCGTTTGGAGAATGCCTCCATTCTCTTCAGAGACCTCATTTTTTCAACCGAATTCAAAACATTTTTAACCCTAGAGGCATACGAGCTCATCTAGACAAATCCAAATACCATGAACACAAACAGCACAAAAAAAGTGGCTCAGGCTGCGGCCCTTAACAACGAGTGGATGCAAAATCCTCGTTGGGCGGGAATTACAAGACCTTACCAGGCAGAAGAAGTAATTGACCTACGCGGAAGCGTAACCCCAGAATATACCTATGCAAAACTTGGCGCAGAAAAATTCTGGAAATTGCTGGTTGAGGGAACCACCATCAACGGTCTTGGCGCTCTAACCGGTAACCAAGCTATACAGGAAGTGCAGGCTGGATTAAATGCTATCTACTGCTCGGGTTGGCAGGTTGCAGGAGATGCCAACTCCAGCGGAAATATGTATCCAGATCAAAGCTTGTATCCAGTTGATTCCGTTCCCAACCTGGTGAAAAGAATCAATGCTGCACTGCAACGCACCGACCAAATACACTGGATGGAAGGTAAAACCGACATCGATTGGTTAGTCCCCATTGTTGCGGATGCAGAAGCTGGTTTTGGAGGAAACCTGAATGCTTTTGAATTAATGAAAAGCATGATTGAAGCCGGAGCTGCTGCTGTGCATTTTGAAGATCAGTTATCCTCTGCCAAAAAATGTGGGCATTTGGGTGGAAAAGTGCTGGTATCTACTCAAGAAGCCATCAATAAACTGGTTTCAGCTCGCCTTGCAGCCGATGTAATGGGAACCCCAACTTTAATTATCGCAAGAACCGATGCCAATGCAGCTGGATTACTTACTTCTGACATTGACGATCGCGATCACCGATTTATACAAAACAGCGAACGCACCGTAGAAGGCTTTTTTAAAGTTAAAGCTGGACTAGATCAAGCTATTGACCGCGGTTTGGCCTACGCCCCCTATGCCGATTTAGTTTGGTGCGAGACTTCTAAGCCAGATCTAGGAGAAGCACGTGAATTTGCTCAAGCAATGCACGAAAAATTCCCCGGTAAATATTTGGCCTACAACTGTTCTCCTTCCTTTAACTGGAAACAAAACCTAGATGATAAAACCATGCGAGTTTTTAGAGAAGAACTTGCCGAAATGGGATACAAATTTCAATTTATCACACTTGCAGGATGGCATGTGCTTAACCACAGCATGTTTGATTTAGCCACTGCCTACAAAAAAGAGGGTATGTATGCCTACAGCCAATTGCAAGAACGCGAGTTTGGTGATGAGAGCAGAGGTTACCGTGCAACCAAACACCAAGCCTTTGTAGGTACGGGATACTTTGATCGTGTGCAGAATACCATTACAAATGGTAAAAGCTCAACAACCGCTCTTAAAGGTTCTACTGAAGCAGAGCAGTTTTAATCCTAATTCTACTAAAACCAAAGCCACCGTTTACCGCGGTGGCTTTTTCATTTTTGACCTTTAGGTTCTCAGGGAACAATTCGAAATAAACAGGAAATATATACATCTGCATGTAGGTTTTTCCTGTTTAAAGTGTAACTACCTATTTTTTCAATACGCCAGTCAAAAAATCAAATAGGGAAATTACCTGAAAATTATTGCTCGTAGGATAAGTATCTCCATTGGCTTTTAGCAAAAAGCGCCTTTTTACTTCTAATGTCTCTGCAGCTTCGGTATTTCCCCTGGTTGGCTGTGCCGAATCTCCATACTTGATTTCCACAACACTTTCCACAGTACCGTTTCGCTCCAGAACTAAATCAATTTCAGCTCCTGTATGCGTTCGGTAAAAGAATAGGTTGTAGTCATCGTCCAGTTGTTGTGACAGTTGCTCAATGACATATCCTTCCCAAGAATTTCCCATTTGAGGATGGCCATGCAAGTCTTGTAAGGTCTTTATTCCCAGCAGATAATGAAGAATCCCAGAATCTCGAATGTAAACCTTTGGGGATTTAACTAGGCGTTTTTTTAGGTTGGAATGAAAGGGTTGTAAAAACCGAATTAAATAAGCCTCCTCTAAAAAAAGCAGATAGCGTTTCAAGGTTCGGGTGTCTATTTCAAGACTCTTGGCAAGATTAGCCCATTGCAGCAATTGACCGTGTTGATGGGCCACCATGGTCCAAAGCCTTCTAATTAATATGGGATCAGCATCCAAGCCCAACAGCGGTAGGTCGCGTTCAATATAGGTGGCAATAAAATTTTTCATCCAAACATTGGATGAAGCAGGATTTAATACTGCATCTGGAAATCCTCCTAAAAGCCAATGTTGATCTATTGAAACCAGTTTACCTAATTCCAACGAGTTTAAACCCGACATTTCTAAATAAGCGATTCTACCTGCTAAACTTTCAGAACTATCCCGAATTAGCTCTGGGGAAGCTGAGCCTAATAAAAGAAACCTACCGGGAGTTCTTTTTTGGTCTATCAAAGCCCTTAAAATTGGAAATAAATGTGGCGTTCGTTGAACTTCATCTATTATAACCAAGCTGTCTTCAACGCTTTTCAAGAAAGTTTCAGCATCCGATAGCTTCTGCAAATCACTAGGCAACTCCATATCCAAGTAAATAGCTTGCCTGTCCATCTTCTTTTCGATGTACCGGGCCAGAGTGGTTTTGCCACATTGCCGAGGTCCCACAATACCTAAACATGGAAATTGAGTCAATATCAGTAAAGCCTCCTTTTCAAGCTGCCGTTCTACCATACTGTAAATTTAGAATAAACAGGAAATATAGACATCGGAATGTTGTTTTTTCCTGTTTATCCGTTTAGATCCGAAATCGTTATGCTGGGTTAAACTGAATTTAGGACTCTACGCAGCGCTATTTTGCTTTTCGCTTTTTAGAAATTGCTTTTCGCCTTTAGAAAAGCGCTTACCCCAAAGCAACATGAGCGGGAAATACAGCCAATAGGCCATTCCAGCAGCAAGTCCTACAAACTGCGGAAACGAGTTATTAAATACCAGACAAAGTAGAATGGAGAACAGCGGAACGCTAAACATAAGTATCAATCGCCTTATTTGCATACGGGTATAAAAAAGCTCAAACCCATTAAATTCCATTTTTTCCCGGATGGAAAATGCCCGTAGATAAAACAACCATACGCAAACGTACATACCCGCCGCAACTGCACCGTAAAACATCATGAGCTCTGGAACCTCATTTACC
>JBMYJC010000286.1:0-269 GCA_049594055.1 Luteibaculum sp.
ATTTTCTTTAAAGAGAGCGTGCCTTTTAATCTGTTTTGCTCATCTACTACATAAATGTTGTAGACCTCATCAATTTCCTCGGCTTGTTTGCGCATTTCGGTAATGGCAAATCCAATTGTCCAATCCTCCTGAACTTTAACCAGCTCTTTGGCCATAAGACCTCCGGCAGAATCTTCATCATAGGTCAAAAGGTCTACCAGGTCGCTGGCTTGATTAACGTCCTCAATTAGGGCAAGAACTTCTTCTTTTTTCTGGTCTGGAAGTTCTGC
>JBMYJC010000286.1:279-3308 GCA_049594055.1 Luteibaculum sp.
AGCCTCGCTAGCACGTGCCCGAGTTCTGCAAGTACGTCTGCAGCATCATCGGAGTCTATGTGTTCTACAACGATTTCTGCAATTTCCTTGGAGGTTCGTACCGAAATCAGTTTATCGCGCAGCTCTTGGTCTAATTCCACCAAAATCTCCGCAGCAAACTCATTGTCTAATACCTTCAGCAGGTAATCGGCATCGCTAAAATTGAGTTTGTAGAAAACTTCGGCTACGTCTGCAGGGTGCAAGTCGCTAAGGGCAGCAGCTAAATATGTATCGTTGCCATCGCTTATTGCGTGCTTAATTTCATCAATTACGTTTCGGGTAATCTCGAAAGCCATGGCAGCTGGTTTTGGACTTGGCTAAGGTAGTAATTAGCCTATTGCGCGCTCAGGAAAAATATAGAGGCAAAGCTCCTCAAATTCAGCTAAAGAAAGCTGTTCTGGTCGCATAGCTAGCAGGGGGTGATCTTCCACAACTCTTCCCAGCGATTTAATTCCGTTTCTGATTGTTTTTCTGCGCTGGTTGAACGTAGCTTTTACCACGGCACGCAAAGTGCTTTCATCCACCCGTAAAGCGCGGTTGTGGCGCGTTAACCTTATTACTCCACTTTTAACCTTTGGAGGGGGAATAAATACATGTTCTGGTACTGTGAAAAGGTATTCGCAGTCGTAAAATGCTTGGGTGAGGACGGATATGACGCCATATGTTTTTCCTCCCGGGCCAGCACAAATGCGCTCTGCCAATTCCTTTTGAAACATGCCAACCACTTGTGGTACGGAATCTTTCATTTCCAAAACCTTAAATACAATTTGGCTGGAAATGTTGTAAGGGAAATTTCCTGCTACGGTAAAAGGGCCCTCTAGAATGTCTTCCCAACCGGCATCCAAAAAACTCTGTTGCACAATTTGGAAAGCATCTGAAGAAAAATTTTCCTGTAAATAGGATACCGATTCCCGATCAATTTCAGATAGGTATAACTCTTTTGATTTATCGAGCAAATGAGCAGTAAGCGCTCCTGTTCCCGGGCCCACTTCCAAAATTACCTTGGGTTCTCCCTGGATTGCCTCAGCAATATCTCTGGCTATTTCTGGCGAGGCCAAAAAGTGTTGACCCAAATGTTTTTTGGCTCGTACCATGGCAAATTAGTATTGCGCAACCATTTTTAGCAAAGTCCTAAAAGCGGCAAACTTTCCTTTATATCGCTCGGTATGCTCTTTCTGCAGTTTAGGAGCGAATTCCCTTTGGTAGCGATCCAAATCTGCCTGAGAAGCAGCTAAATACTGGATAGAGTAGGTAACCCCACCGTGTTCCTCATTGGACTGGACTTGTGTGAAGCGGCTCTCTACAAAACATTTACTTGCCATTACATCGGGAATATGTACCGTTTTCATCCAATTTACCCACTCGGTATGAATATCGTGGTCTATGTTAACGGTTACGTTGTATATGAGCTGCTGCATGGTTAACCTTCAAAATATATATCTCCGCGTAGGCGTCTGAATTGTTTTCTGGATTCAATTATAAAGAGGCTTCCAGGATAGTCAATCAGCAATTTTTCAAACAATTCTGCGGCTTTCTCCCGGTCTCCCAATTCATTCAAATACAAATTGGCCAGTAAAAAAAGCGCATTGTCACCCAGCAAGTCAAAAGCGTGGAATTCAAGAATCTTATTCAGGTGCTTGGCAGCAAGATCAAACTCTTTTCTTTTCATGGCAACCTGGTATCGCACCATTAGAATTTCATCTCCCAAGCTATGGCTGGGATATTGTAGCTCTAAACTGTCCAGGAGCAGCAAGGCCTCATCTACTTTATTTTGCACTACCGCAAGATCAGCAGCCGCGTAAAGCTCCAAAGGTTCACGAACCGTGTCTAAGTTGAAATTATTGCTGATTAACAGCGATAATTCCATGGCATTGTTGCTGATAAGCTCGGAGGTTGCCGATTTTAAAATGTCCAATTGAGCTTGAGCCCATTCAAAATCTCCGGTATAAAAAGCAATTTTAGCCTTACGGTATTTTGCTTCAGCCCCTAGTTCATCCTCTTTAAAGGCCATATCCACCTGGCCGTATAACAAGGTTGCTTCCCAGATTTTTCCTTGGATTACATATATATCTGCCAATCGAAGTTTCGCTAAACCCCTTACCCGGTCGTAAAGATTGGGAATGTCCAATACATCTTGAAGTAATGCAATGGCGGCTTCTGCCCCGGCTCCGTATTTAAGGGTGTAATCGGCATAATCAATTAGTAGTGAAGCAGTGCCGGCATTTTTACCTAGATCTCCAATCGCTTGGTCAAAGGCTCCCATTACCTTATTGATCTCCTCGCTGCTGGGGTAGGGAATTTGTTCCAGCTCCAAATAGGCCATTTTTGCCCTTTGGGTAATTACCTGGCTTTTAATGGAGGAGTTGGAGTATTGTTCCAACAGGTAATCGTAGGCGCGGTAGGCAACATTGTATTCTCTGTTCCTTGCCGCCAACTGGGCAAATTCAAAGATGCGCTCTCCTTGTTCATTAAAGCGTAAATCTAGGGCTCTAAGCTGGGCAAAGGCTGGTGCAAACTCGGCCATTTGATAATAATACCAGATCAGCAGCTCAGCCAAATGCGTGTTGTCTGGGTGTTCTTGAACGGCAAGTAATAACTCGGTTCTAAGCAACTCGGCTTGTTCCTGATCATCAGTAAAGTCTAAGTACCGGATTAATGCAGACTGGACGGAATTCATGTAAGCCGGATTTTCCCTTACCAAATTAATGTAGGCCTGCACCATTTTTGAGGTTTGTCCTTGCACTCCGTATAAATTGGCAAGCTCCAGATTGAAGCCATAACCCAGGTTAAGTTTTCCAGCATATTCATACAAGAACTGGGCTTCCTGATACAAGGCGGCATTTTCCAACTTTCTTCCAATAGAAGAGATAATTCCTCGGTTGGCATTGATCTGCTCCATTCCTTTTTCCAGAAATTTTTCTGCCTTTTTATCGTCTTTTAGCCGTTTGTGTAGGATGGCTAAATCAAAGTAGGGTTCGGCTTGGTTGCTA
>JBMYJC010000287.1:0-2024 GCA_049594055.1 Luteibaculum sp.
CCTCCGTAAGACCAGCCTTGCATACTAATTCTGTTAGGATCTGCGAAGGGCATTTTGGCAACGTGTTTGGCCGCAGAAATCTGGTCTTCTGTTTCTAGTTTTCCCAGCTGGCCATAGGTGCACTTTTTAAATGCCGCACCGCGGTAACCGGTTCCTCTTCCATCCACACAAACTACCAGGTAACCTTCTTGAGCAAGGTACTGTAGCCAAAGCTGATTGGCTCCTTCCCATGCATCATTTACACGGTTTATTCCCGGGCCATTGTAGCAGGTCATGTACACTGGATATTTTTTGGATGCATCGAAGTTTTCCGGCATAATCATATATCCGTGTAATTCGTCTCCGCGCTCGGTTTTAAAAGTGAAAAAGTCTTTTGGGCTTAAATTGTAGCTCTTCAGTGTTTCGCTTAGGGATTTGTTGTCCTCCAGGGTTTCCAGAGTTTTGCCCCGGTTATTTTTCAGATAAACTCGCTCGGGTTGGTTAGCGGTTTTATAATGGTGGATAAACAGAGAAAAATCGGAAGAAAAATCTGCATCGCTCATACCGCTTTCTTCCGTTAATCGCTCTAACTTAAGGTTATCCTTATTGATTTTATAGATCTCTCTTTTAGTTGGATTTTCTCCAACACCCTGGAAATAAATCCAGCCTTTGGTATCTACCCCGTAAACCTGAGTAACATCCCACTTTGTGGTGGTGATTTTGCTGATGGGTTTTCCGTTGGTATTGTACCAGTAAATCTGGTTAAAGCCTTCTTTCTCTGTGGTTATAAAAAAGCTATTTCCATCCTCCAAAAAGAATAGGTTGTCTGTTACTTCCACATAAGTGTCACTACTCTCGGTATAGAAGCTTTTGCTACTGCCATTCTCTGGATTTATGTTCAGGAGCTCTAATTTATTCTGAAGGCGATTCATGCGATAAACGCACAAGGAGTTTTTTCCTGGAATCCATTTAATGCGTGGGATGTACTGGTCTTTTTCTGCGCCAATATCTACGGTACTTCCCTTTCCTGTTGTGAGGTTGTACAGGTGAATACTTACCTCGGCATTTTTTTCTCCTGCTTTAGGGTATTTAAAGGCGTACAGTTCTGGATACAGACTTCCATAATAGCGCATGGTATAGGTGGGAACCTCTGTCTCGTTAAACTTGTAGTAGGCAATGTACTCTTCGTTTGGAGACCACTCAAAAGCGCGGGTAAAAGAGAATTCCTCTTCGTAAACCCAATCGCACATCCCGTTGATAATTTCGTTCTGCTTTCCGTCTCCAGTAACCTGTATTTGTTCGTTTTTCTCTACATCATAGATGTACAAATTATTGTTTTGAACGTAGGCCACTTTTTTTCCAGAAGGAGAAAAGGTTGGATGAGAGATTTTATCGGCTGAGGGGTCACTCACTGGAGTGATTTTCTTAGTGGCAACATCCACCATAAAATAATGTCCTTTAGAGGATCTTCGGTAGATGGATTCTACTCCTTTCCCAAGGATTAATTTTTTTTCATCGCCAGAAAACTGGTAACCACCCAGGCTGATATTCTCGCCTTCCCACTTTGCATCGCTTTGCGAGATGATTGTTTTTAGTTTTTTCTGGTTTTTGTATGCAAAAAGTGCAATCTCGGGGCCATTGTCGCCAAAGGTAATGGCAGTATAGGTGCTCCCGTTGTTAGATGGCTTTATCCCATAAATACCTTGGGATTGAAATTTTCCTGAAGCCCAAATATCAGATAGGGATAGTTGTTTGTCTTGGGCAACCAAGGCAAAGGTGAAAAGCATCCAGGTGATGCTAAGAAGCTTAATTCTCATAAATGCCAGAAATTCTAAAGCGCGGCAAGATAAAAATTTTCGTTTCCGAGAAATTGGTAGAGTCTGAATAAGCAAGGAATCCTAATGCGCCTAAATTTTTGTACTAAGCTTTGCCGCTTACCTTATAACTGAGGTAGCCGATCCACTCATGCATTAAAATTTCCCATTTTCCCAGAGCTTCCACGGAGGGCAAAAAGCAATACTCAAACTGAAATTTAGGCGGTCCGG
>JBMYJC010000287.1:2034-3275 GCA_049594055.1 Luteibaculum sp.
TAGCGACCTCGGAATATGAAAAGCCGAGCTTATTAGCAACCAATTTTCTTTACTCATGGATGCATTTTCTATGAGTTCTTTGGATTTTACCGCGTTTTGGTAGGTGTTTCTGGAGTCTGCTTCATACCAAAATTGCCCGGTATCCAATTGGGTGTTTTTTAAATACTGAGCCACAAATTTAGCTTCGGTATCCTCGGGTTTGTAGAGGTTTCCAGATCCGCCAGTAATGATTACAGGGCTGATGTTTTTACTGCGGTGGACTTGTAGCATTTGTAAAAAACGATCGGCAGAACTGAGGAATACAGAGCGTTCTGCATCCTCCATGTATGATGAATATCCGCCCAAAAGAATGATGCCATTTATATTCTCCGGAATTTCCCGAATAGGGTAGGCATCGGGCTCATAGGCTCGCAGGACAAGGTCTACTAAAAATTGGTTGGATATAAGGTAGGCAAATAAAAAAAGCCCAGCCCAAAAGGGTTTGTTGCCGCGTTTTTTCCAAACCCCAAAAAGGCATCCAAAAAAAATCCAAAGAATTGGCTTAAGCAGGAAGTGCAGAATTTTACTGGCTATAAAAAACACTAGCGCTTTATTTTAATCAACTTATGGACTCCGCTATTGAGTAATACCGAAATCAAAATAAGTGCAATTCCTAAGATGTTTAGCAACTGCAGGTGCTCATCAAACAGGGTGTAACCAATAATGATGGCATAGATAGCCCCGATATATTTAATGGGAGTTACCTTGTTAGTAGCATCGCTGTGCAAGGCTTTGGTCATATAAATTTGAGCTACTTGGGTTCCCACTCCGATAATGCCCAAATACAGCCAGTCTAGGCCCTGAGGTTGCACCCATTGATAAAGGCACCAGCAGGCCATTATTGGTGTGGCTACTAGAGGGAAATAAAAAACCACCTGCACAGGGGCATCGGTGTCTTTGCATTTGCGAACAGCATTATAAGCCAATCCGGCAAATAGGGAAGAGGCAATTCCCAAACCCAGATAAAACCAGCTTAAATTTTTATCGAAGCCTTTGATAATAAATACCCCTGCAATGGCCAGCCCGAAATACACCCATTGCATGTTTCCCACCTTTTCCTTTAAAATGTAAATGGCAATGATGGCGGTAAACAGCGGACTCAAATATTGGATGGAGACGGCATTGGCCATGGAGATATTCTGCAGAGTTATAAAAAAGAGGGTTAAGGCACTTACTCCGGCAAAACCCCGTACCAATAACCA
>JBMYJC010000288.1:0-3245 GCA_049594055.1 Luteibaculum sp.
CAGACTTTTCTGCTCAGGAAAAAGGTGCAGACAATCAGCAACAAAGGCTGTATGATTTAATCTGGAAAAGAGCCATTGCCAGTCAAATGAGCGATGCTCAAATTGAAAGAACGACCGCTAAAATTCAGCACAGTAAAATAAAGGAGGAGTTTAGGGCCCAAGGAGAGGTTATTAAGTTTGATGGATTCCTCAAAGTTTACATTGAATCTTCTGACGATGAGCCTCAGGAAGAAGCCGGAATCTTGCCAAGCCTTAGTGTTGGAGAAGAAATCACCTACAACGAAATAACCGCCACTCAGCGATTTTCGCACCACCCACCAAGGTACTCTGAGGCCCGACTGGTTAAAAAGTTGGAAGAACAAGGTATTGGAAGACCTTCTACTTATGCTCCCACCATCTCTACCATTCAGAAACGAGGGTATATTGTTAAAGAAGAGCGTCCAGGTAAAGAGAGGAAATACCTCAGAATCAACCTGGCAGAAAATCAGATAAAAAGGGAAGAAAAAACAGAAATAACCGGAGCGGAAAAAGGCAAGCTCTTCCCCACTGATATAGGTATGGTTGTAAATGACTTTTTAGTCGAGCATTTTGAGCGCATTTTGGACTACGGCTTTACCGCGGACATTGAAAACCAGTTTGATGAAATTGCCAATGGTAAAGTAGAGTGGAAGAACATGATTGAGCATTTCTATGAACCCTTCCACCAAAACGTAGAAAAAACTTTAGAGGAGTCGGAGCGCGCCACTGGAGAACGAGTTTTAGGGGAAGATCCAAAAACTGGGAAAGAAATTATTGCCCGAATAGGTCGCTATGGCCCCATGGTACAAATTGGTAAGGCAGACGATGAGGAAAAGCCGCAGTTTGCATCGTTACGGGGGGACCAATCCATTGGAACTATAACCCTGGAGGAAGCTTTAGAACTTTTCAAATTACCTAGAGAGCTTGGTGAATGGGAAGGCAAACAAATTAAAGCCAACATAGGCCGCTTTGGCCCCTACGTGCAGTGGGGAAGCACTTTTGCAAGTCTTAAACCCGCGGGGAATGATCCGCATGCCGTAGAGTTTGAGGAAGCCAAAAAGCTGATTGAAGAAAAAATAAAGGCAGACAAAGAAAAGACCATTCACATATTTGATGGGAAACCAGTGATAAAAGTGCTAAATGGGCGCTATGGGCCTTTTATTGCAGTAGGTCGTAAAAATGTAAGAATCCCTAAGGATAAAGACCCCCAAAAGCTTACCCGTGAGGAATGTCTTGAAATTATTGATGCAGCACCCGCAAAATCCAAAAAGAAATAATGGATCTAGCCTCGGAGTGGCTTAGAAAAATAGAGATTGACCCATCGAATTTTGTAGAAGGTCAGCTGGGGAAATTGGTGAAAACCTCATGGAATCATGATTTCCCTCCTGCTCTTGTTATAATTGGATGTCCGGAATATCGCGGTGCGGAATTGGGCAATAATACGGAGTTAACCCTTATAAGGAAGCATCTTTACAATCTATTCCCAAACCTATTTAAAGGCTCTGTGTGGGATGTAGGAGATTTGATACCCGGTGAACGCTTATCTGACACCTACATAGCCTTAGAGGAAATTCTACTGGAAATTCAGGCTTTGGGTGCCCCAATAGTCTTTTTAGGCGGAAGCTCAGATCTGATTTATCCCGTTCTAGGAACTCAAGAAAAGTTTGAACAATACTATTCGGCCTTGGCTATAGATTACAAAATAGATTATCATCCAAGCGCTGAATTTTCTAACCACAATTATCTAAACCGATTTTTTCAAGATCACCCAAGTCATTTGTTTCAGTACCTACATGCTGGTATTCAGAGCTATAGGCAAAATCCAGAAGTGCTGCAGTTTTTTAATAAAGTAAATTATGATGCGGTTCGCTTGGGTCATTTTAGGCAAAACCTGAAAGCCATTGAACCACTTTTTAGGGTAAGTAATCTGGCCTTTTTCGATATGAGTTCGGTAAAAATCAGCGACTTTCCCTGCGCCCTAAATCCCAATCCCAATGGGTTTTACGCCGAGGACATTTGCCAGATGGCCAGATATGCTGGACTAAGTAAAGGATGCGACTTTTTTGGCTTTTACGATTTCTACTTTGACGGGGATGAGCGAAGCAACAAAACGTCTGCAGCATTAATTGCTGAATGTATCTGGTGTTATTTAGAAGCCCTTCCACTTAGGATTAATGAACACCCCTTAAAAAATCCAGAGAACTACGTGAAATTTACGGTTAGCATGGAAGAGTGGAAACAGGAATTGTACTTTTACAAATCCAACAGAACTACCAAGTGGTGGTTACAAGCTCCTAGAAATGAGCAGATCAACAAAGCAATTGGCCCACTGGACTTTATACCATGCAATGAGGAAGATTATTTGCTGGCTCAGAAAAATATAATTCCAGAAACCTGGTGGGTATCGCTATTTAGATCGAATTAAATTTTTTATTCAATAATTTTTCTTTATATAAATTTCGTATTTTCGATGTCCTTTTCGTGAAATCCGCATTGCGTAAAATATTATCCGTTGTTCTGCTCTTATGGGCAGTAAATGCCATTGCCCAGCAGCAAGTGCAGCTATCCCAGTTTTTTGCTGACTACACATTTTTTAATCCAGCTTTTGCAGGAAGAAGTTTTCAAACCGATGCAACTATCATTCATCGGGAACAATGGGTAGGATTAAATGGAGCACCAAGCTCAACACTCGCATCAGTAAATACGCGAATACCTAGAAGCACCCTTGGTGCAGGGCTTAATGTGTTTAATGACGTCATTGGCAATTTCAGAACTGTTGGACTGCGTTTAGCCATTGGAAGTGAGAAGAGGTTCGGTCTAAATTCAGTTCGATTTGCTTTAGCACCTAGTTTTTATAGCACCACGTTAAGTAGAAACTTCAATCCAGCGGATGATGTTTCTACCGACCCAACTTTACAAAAAGCCGGTATATCTGCGAGCAACTTTGACCTAAATCTAGGTCTACTTTATCAAGCTCCAGATTATTTTGTAGGTATTTCTGTAGTAAACCTGTTAGCTCCCAGATTAGAGCAACTTGCAGCTCAAAATACCCGAACGCTTTTTGTTACAGGTGGTGTTGAATTTAGAAGCTCACCAATAGAGAACCTTAGGTTTTTACCTACTTTTTTAATTCCTCTACCTATTCTTTTTCCAATCTTTCTTAATTTTCCCATAATATTTTCCTCTTAATCCAACCAGCCTTCTAGGATACTTGAGATAGCTTGTAA
>JBMYJC010000289.1:0-3236 GCA_049594055.1 Luteibaculum sp.
ATTGATGTAGAACTTCCACAATTCCCCTACTTGAATGCGGAGATATTAGTTGTTCCTGCCACCAATGAGATCTCCATTGAAAACCCCAGTGTTTTTATTGTAAACTCCACGGTTGGAGCCACAGGAGGAAGTTGGGATATTCGGGACCAGGACACCAGCGTAACCGTTGGATTTACCCCTGGAGATAATTTTGAGCTGCACTTCCCCGATACGGGTGACTACGTTATTAAGCTGGTGGTTTTTAACGGTGGCGGACTATGCTCTGATTCCGTAACCTTTAAAATGAAGGTTGCTAAGATTGTTACTGTGTTCATTCCTAACGCGTTTACGCCAAACAGAGATGGTGATAATGATGTATGGCCCAATGGACAAACCAATGATTTTGGCAATTGGACCCCAAAAGGCTACGATTTAATAGACTTTGAAGTAAGCATTCACAACCGTTGGGGTGAGCAGGTCTTTAGCACGGAGCGCGTACCCAATGCACCATGGAATGGTAATTATTTTAATAGAACCAACGTGCCTTGCGAACCCGGGGTGTATAGTTACAGGGCGAAACTCTTTTTTGATGAGTTTAACCACCAAACTGTGATGGGAACAATAACCTTGTTGCGGTAAACTGGCGCTTAAGAGTCAACTCCTTCGAGGCTAATTTGAGTTTTTCGCTTGCGTGGCGGGACGTAGATTTCGCCTCGCTCAATTTTCCTAACGATATAATCAATCATGGCGTCTTCCTTAGAGTCAAAGCTAGACTTAAGGTCGCTTCCAAAGATTTTTGCCACCCCCTGCCAGAAAAAGGCAGATAGACCACCTTTTAAGTTTTTAATGATTTCGTAACCCGTGTAGCCCGTTTCGCGGTCGATGAGTTTAATGAGAATTTTCCCCTGGGTAATGGTGAGGTCCTTTAGCTCATCCTCAAACTCATCTTTTAAATCGCGCTCTACGCGCTTCATAAACTTCTTTTTGTCTCGTCTACGGTCTAATTGTGCATAGGCAGAATCGTATTCCTGAATGATGTCTGCCGTAATCCTGGCGTAGGGGTAAACCTTTTTCACATAATACTTAAGTCGATCGTAATCGCTGTAAAAAACAAGGTTTTCCCGCTCACTGGTTATTACCACCTCTTTGTATAAATCGGCAGCGAACATGGTATCACCATCCACTACAATTTGCTGCACCGCCCTGTTTTTCATGGGGGGCATGTAGTCCGATTGAGCTTTTAACCCCACGGCCAAAAGCACAAAGGCAAGAGAAAAGAAAATTTTTTGGATAATTCTCATATGCTTTAGCAACGATTAATAGGTTGCTACAGGTACGTATCCAAAAGTCATTCCAAAAAATTAACGCTTGAGTTTCCAGCTAGAAACACCAGTGATTTCCGTATGGGCATTTTGCTTGATTTCCTCCCTTTTTTCGCTGAAAATAATTTGAGCAATCAAAGCCGCTACCTTCTTTTCCTCCTCGTTGTCGGCCTCAAGCACTTCGGGTTTAAAATAGTGCTTAACAAAGTTGGTGTCGAAGTTTCCACTTCTAAATGCCTCGTGGTTCAAGGTAAATGCACAAAATGGCAGTGTCGTCTCAATACCAGTAATGCGATACTCCCGAATGGCACCCAACATCCTGTCGATTGCTTCTTGCCGGGTAGCTCCATGCACTACAAGCTTGGCAATCATGGGGTCGTAGTGAATCGGAATTTCCATTCCTTCTTCAAATCCGTCATCCACCCTTATCCCCGGTCCTTTAGGAATACGGTAGGTTTCTAGTTTCCCTATGTCGGGCAGGAAGTTGTTAGCAGGATCCTCGGCATAAACCCGCACCTCAATTGCATGACCCAGGATTTTTAAATCTTCCTGGCTAAAAGAGAGTTTTTTACCACGCGCTACTTCTATTTGCTCCTTGACTAAGTCAACCCCGGTTATCATTTCCGTTACCGGATGTTCTACCTGTAAACGGGTGTTCATTTCCAGGAAGTAGAAATTGAGCTGATCATCCACTAAAAACTCAACCGTTCCTGCCCCAATGTAATCGCAAGCCTGGGCAACTTTAACTGCAGCCTCTCCCATTTGCTTGCGTAAATCTTCAGTTAAGATTGCGCTTGGTGCCTCCTCTATTACCTTTTGGTGCCTGCGTTGAACACTACATTCTCTTTCAAAGAGGTAAACGCAATTGCCATGGGTATCAGCAAGTACCTGAATTTCAATATGGCGTGGGCTGGAAACAAACTTCTCAATGAAAACAGCACCATCGCCAAAAGAAGATTTCGCTTCGCTAATGGCACGCTCCATCTGAGACTTTAACTCTGAAGATTCATTCACAATGCGCATTCCCTTACCTCCACCTCCGGCAGAAGCTTTAACCAACAGCGGGAAACCAATACCCTCGGCAATTTTAATGGCCTCGGTGATATCTGAAATTGCCCCATCAGAACCTGGTACCAATGGAATATTGTAAGCTTTTACAGCTTCCTTAGCTGCTAACTTACTCCCCATAACCTCCATGCTTTTAGGCTTGGGACCAATAAAGGTTATGCCCTCCTGGCTTACGCGCTCAGCAAAACGAGCATTCTCAGAAAGAAATCCATATCCAGGATGGATGCCGTCTACCCCTGCCTTTTTGGCTACGGCAATTATTTTATCAATATCCAAGTATGAAAAACGCGATGGGCTGGGTCCAATATGGTAGGCTTCATCAGCATAGCGAACAAATGGCGCTGTTCTATCGGCATCGGAAAAAACGGCCACCGTTTTTATTCCCATTTCCCTTGCGCTACGCATAACACGTAACGCTATTTCTCCTCTGTTTGCGACAAGTATCTTTTTCATAAAGCGAGCTAAAGGCGGCTAATTTAATAATCTAACATTGCCCGAGATGCTTGTTTTAGGAAGGCTTGAGCATTTTTAGGAGCTCTCCCCCTCATGTGGTAACTCATATCCTTTGTCTTAAAGCCAATTTTAGAAAAGTTTCACTCCTTTACATTCCTATAAAATGCCGACTTCTCCCCTAGCTATTTGGCTATATTTGCCGACCAAAATTGACTACCCATGGTTAAAATAACACTACCGGATGGTTCTGTTAGATCGTATGAAGGTGCTGTATCTGGATTGGATGTAGCAAAGGATATAAGCGAGGGGCTGGCCCGCAATGTTTTGGCAGCCGAAGTTAATGGCGAGGTGTGGGATGCCACTCGCCTCATTAGCACCGATGCGGATCTTAAGTTATTAACCTGGAAGGATGAC
>JBMYJC010000290.1:0-3235 GCA_049594055.1 Luteibaculum sp.
CGCCTCATGGTACTTTTTGAGATTACCTTAAACAACTTAAGAGCGGAGGGAGAAATTGACGAAAAAGACTTTTTAGACCGGGCCGATATCCTTTGCTCCCTGGGGCAAACGGTACTAATTTCCAACTATCAGGAATACTACAAGCTTATCCACTACTTCTCAAATTTCACCCAGCGCAGAATGGGCTTAATTATGGGAGTGGCCAATTTACAGGAGCTGTTTAAGGAGCGTTATTATCGAAATCTAGCGGGAGGAATTTTAGAGGCCTTTGGAATTCTATTCATGCGGGATCTTAAGATATACTTGTACCCGCAACTGGAAGAGGAAACCAAAGAGGTTTTAAACTCCAAAAACTGCCCCATTCACTACAGACATAAGCCCCTTTACGATTACCTGGTGAACAACAAACGCATTATTGATCTGGAAGACTACGATCCCAATGTGCTGCACATCTTTTCCAGAAAGGTCTTAAGCATGATTAAGAACCGGGAAGAAGGTTGGGAGGAAATGGTTCCGGGTTATGTTGATAATATCATCAAGGAAAATAGACTATTTGGCTATGAACCTAAATCGGAAGAGGTAGAATCTAACAATCCCAATTAGGTCTCACTGAACTATGTTTCTGACCAAGGTTCAGCGTTAATCGAGCTTTTAGACTTCCCATGTTTAGCTTTAACTTGTTTTGCTAAAATGCGATAACAGTTGTATTAACCGTACATTTGCAGCCGCATTTTAATACTATGAGACCAAGCAAATCTTTACTCTACCTATTTGCCCCTATTTTTTTCCTTTCCTGTTCTAAAAACAAACTAACTACCGAGGACATCAACAACGCCCAAGGTGAAAACAGAATAACACGCTACGAATTGGGTAGTATGTCTTTTTACAATGTAAGACAGGAAATAGACTCCACCGGCCAAGAAGTAAATGTAATTACGGATTCTGCCAAGTTGGAATTAAAAGAACTACACAACGGTAATATCCTTGCTCTGCATTCTATTTGGATTGGAAACACCGCCACCTACAACTTTGAAGGAGAATATACATACGGGGAAAACGATTGGATTAGCGTAGTAAAAAATCCCGCAACCGGAGCTCCAGAGAAAGAACTTGGGACCTTGGGTAATAGTTCGCGGAGAGTTTTTACCGATTATGAAACTGGATTAAAGGCCAGGTTTCCATTCACGCCTGATGGACGTGTTTCCTATTTTTTGCAAGAATTATCAGCAGACACCATTGTGGATGATCAAGCAAAAAAGAAATCGGTTGAAATTTATTCCGACTCCACTGTTTTTAGTTACAGTGGCAACACTCTTGCTCAATATGAGGTGTACAACCTACGCAGCGATTCCTTTGCCGTTCCGTACGGTGGAAATGGCCAGGGCAATCCAATAAAAACTTCTCCAGCCGATGCCTGGAAGGAATTTCTAAAGGGCGAAAAAGGTAAAGATTCAGACCTGGAGCATACTAAAGACGATGCAGTAATAACCGAGATTGTTTATATAAGTCCCTCGGAGAAATTGGTGATAAATCCCCTATTCCGCTTAATGGCTCCATTAAGCTTTGAAATTATGGATATGCCTTACCTTCATAGCCCTAACTACCCTGGAATGATTACCACCAACGCAGGTGGAACGACCAAAATCAGACAGTACAAGTACGTTACAGATTCCAGAAATAGGCCTTTAGAAATCAGTGAGATTGAAGTAACTTCCTCAAATGACAAAAATTTAAAGCGACTAATTACTTTTAATTACAAAAAGTAGGTTTCTTGCAACTCCTTAATTCCAACGCATGAGAATTTTTTTATTTGCCATTGTACTCGGTTCCTTATTGTTTACAGCCTGTGAACCTAAAGAACCAGGAGAAAATTTCCCTGTTACTTTCGACAACCTCAAGGTCAACATTAGTACAGTTACCCAGTTAGATACCACGGTTCTAACGGATAGCTCATCAGCCGAAATCACTGTTCTAACAAGCGATGTAAGCAACATTGTTGAACGATTTTTTGATGCCAATGGAAATCAAGTAGCAGAAACCACAAGCAATTTCACTTACAATACTGTTCAGGAGTTTGCGGGCGTTAACATCTCAGGTTCAGTGGAGACCGCTTTAGAGGTGCGTTATGAAAATGGTGAACGTATAGTAAAACACAACTTTAAAAACGACCTAGGCTTTGAGTGGGATGACTCTACCATAGCATATACACTTCCTATGCCGATTAGCAAAACCGACCAACCTACTTCGGCTAAGGTTAATTACTACTGGATTGATGGTTCCCGTAAAATAGCTTACCGCATGCAGGATAACATCAGCTATCAATATGCTGGAGCTAACCTAATTGAGATAGACATAAAGTTTGTTGGTGCAACTGATTCCATTTTTGTGTCTTCCTTAACTCCAGACCAAACCAACTACGATACCAATCAAACGGTAATCTTTGCGAAGGATACCATCCCAATGCCCAAAGTACATTACACTTTTTCAAGCACGGGAAGAGCAAATACTCTTCAGTCCTATTATCCACTTTTTTACCTGGGTTATGACTCTTATATTCTTACCGGTAGTACCTACCCAAGACAGGTGTTAAAAGAATATTTCCAGGGAGAACAAGTTGTTGCTACTGAAATTTTCGAGTACGTCTACGTAAATGACCCCGTTACTGGAGAATTGCAAACGGTAAAAGAACATCGCACCAACGGCGGACCCATAAATCAGGGAAACCTAAGACGATCCTGGTTCATCAGTAAACAAGAATTTTAAGAAAAGCCCCATTTGGGGCTTTTTCATTTTTAATGTTTACCTCCACTTAACTTTAGCGGGAAGCAAATACGCTTTTTTTGCTCAAAATTCTACTATGCGTTTTTTCATCTTCAGCATACTTGTCCTTATCTCAGCTTTTTGCCTTGCACAACGAAAATCTGTTGTAGCATTCTATAATGTTGAGAATTTGTTTGATACCATAGATCAACCTGGAACTATTGATGAAGAATTTCTGCCCTCCTCAAAAAAGCAATGGAATTCGGAACGATACACCGACAAGGTGAACAAGCTGGCTTTTATCATGAGCCAAATTGGGGATTCTGGAACGGATGCTCCCGATATAATTGGACTTGCTGAGGTTGAAAACCGTTCGGTGATAGAAGACCTCATCAAAAACGAAAATCTAAGCCGTTTTAAATATGGAATTGTTCACGAAGATTCTCCAGATGCCAGAGGAATTGATGTAGCACTG
>JBMYJC010000291.1:0-3219 GCA_049594055.1 Luteibaculum sp.
ATATTGTTACCTAAGGATTGTGGGTGGCAACAATGGAGATTTCTTGGTGATGTGGGTCTAGGGGCCATAGCCAGAGCAGTTTGGAAATGTTTTGCCTTTGCCTTAAAAAATTCCAGTGACTTTGTAAACTGGTATAACGGGTCTGTTTAAGATTTTAAGCAGACCCCCAATTTTATTTAGGCTTTTAATTAACCTCACAGTTTAAACGGAACCTGGGAACCATTTGGCCAATCAAACCTCCCATTTCCTTAAAACATTGAGTTTTTATTATTCATACTTAGGTAATAGGCCCGCAAAATGCGAGCCTTTTTCTATTGTTAGAATAAATGTTTCCTAGTATCTGTATGCATCAGCCTTATATGGACCTTTAACTTCCACTCCAATGTATTGTGCTTGATCCTTTGTAAGTTCTTCAAGCTCAACACCAATTTTAGCCAAGTGCAAACGCGCTACCTTCTCATCTAAATGCTTAGGAAGTACATACACTTTGTTCTCGTAGTTATTCGAGTTCTTCCAAAGCTCAATCTGAGCTAGCGTTTGATTAGTAAAGGAGTTAGACATTACAAAAGAGGGGTGACCGGTTGCACAACCCAGGTTCACTAATCTTCCGTTTGCCAGGAGAATAATATCGCTGCCATTGATGGTATATTTATCCACCTGAGGCTTGATTTCCTCCATGGTGTTTCCGTGATTTTTCTTTAACCAAGCAACATCAATTTCGTTATCAAAGTGACCAATGTTACACACAATGGCTTTGTCCTTCATGTTCTCGAAGTGTCTTCCAACAATGATGTCCTTGTTCCCAGTTGCAGTAACAACAATGTCTGCTTCCTTAACAGCATCATCCATTTTCTTCACCTCATATCCGTCCATTGCAGCTTGAAGTGCGCAAATAGGATCAATTTCAGTTACAATTACACGAGCACCGGCTCCACGCAGTGAAGCTGCGCTACCTTTTCCAACGTCACCATATCCTGCAACAACCGCTACTTTTCCGGCAATCATAATGTCGGTAGCTCTGCGAATTGCGTCTACAAGAGACTCTTTGCAACCGTATTTATTATCAAACTTAGACTTCGTTACCGAGTCGTTAATGTTGATAGCCGGCATAGGAAGGGTTCCCTTCTTCTGTCTTTCGTGTAATCTTAATACTCCTGTTGTAGTTTCCTCAGAAATTCCACGGATATCAGCAACCAGCTCTGGGAAACGATCCAATACCATGTTGGTCAAATCTCCACCATCATCCAGGATCATGTTGAGTGCCTTACCGTCCTTAAATGCGAATAGGGTTTGCTCTATACACCAGTCAAACTCCTCTTCGGTCATTCCTTTCCATGCATAAACAGGAATACCAGCTGCAGCAATTGCAGCGGCAGCGTGATCTTGCGTAGAATAAATATTACAGCTAGACCAAGTTACCTCGGCACCTAACTCAACTAAGGTTTCAATAAGAACCGCTGTTTGAATGGTCATGTGAAGACAACCTGCAATTCTTGCACCTGCTAAAGGCTTGCTTGCCCCAAACTCCTCGCGAAGAGACATTAGGCCAGGCATTTCTGCCTCTGCTAGCCTGATTTCTCTTCTACCATAATCGGCAAGAGATATATCTTTTACTTTGTACGCTTCTGTCACTTTAGTAACACTCATGTTGAAAAATTTTTGCAAAGTTAGTGTTTAAGGTTCACCAAGACAAAACCCATCTGTTAAGATAATGTTTGAGGGCGTTCAAGAAATTCCATTAAATATCCAACAGCAAGATCTATTTGATGTCAGAGTTTTTCGATTTGACTCAAAATTAGGCCTAACGACTGATGAGCTAAAATGGATAGCGGCCAGCGATGAATTAGAAGCCGAAACGGTGTATTCGCCCCTGCGGAAATTGCAGCGTTTACACGGTACTGCATTGGTAGCAGCTCATTTTAATCACCCCGGTATTCTTGCGCGTTTTTCCAATGGCAAACCACACTTGCTATCCAGTGGAAGATTCGTAAGCATTTCTCATTGCGGGGAAATAATTGCTTTTGCCAGCGCCTCACAACCCCTAGGGATTGATGTTCATCACAGCAGTAACAAGACGTTTAGGGTGAAGCATAAATTTCTAAATCCCAATGAGTTAAGCTTATGCGAAGAAGACCCTGCGCTATACGACCTCTTCTGGTCTGCAAAAGAGGCTATTTACAAGGTGTTTGGCAGTGGTCTGGTTTTTAAACATATCCAACTAGAGAAACCACTAAAGCATAAAAGCTACTTTGCGGCACGAATTGCTGGTAGAGCCCACCAAATAAAAATTTATTACCACACCTTTGAAGATTTCTATTTATGCCTGGCCATGTTACAACATTAAAAAGCTCAATTCCTAAAAAAGCTTTTGCCGTTCTCATAGATCCCGAAAAAGAGCAAAATGAGGAAAACCTTTCCAGGAAATGCCAGCAAATAAATAATTCCAAAGCAGCTCTTGTTTTGGTTGGAGCCTCTTCTTCTACCGAAGCAAATTGTAAATGGGTAAGTGCTCAGCTAAAAGAAAATTGCGCTGTACCCATAATTGGATTCCCCGGCAGTGCTAAACAGATTAATTCTTTCTGGGATGGGCTCCTATTCTTAAGTTTGATCAGTGGAAATAACGAGCATTACCGGTTTACAGAGCAGCTGCTGGGAACGGAAAATATTCTTGAGGAAAACCTAGAACTCAATATATATCCAACTGGCTATTTATTACTCAACGGTGGAAAACACAGCTCTGCTGCGAAGGCCAGTGCCAGCGAGCCGATATCTACCGATAATTGGATTGAAATTAGAAACCGCGTTATGACTGCCCAATATTTGGGTATGACTCACCTATACTTAGAAGCAGGAAGTGGAGCCAAAAACCCAGTACCCTTTGAACTTGTAGAACAGCTTAGAAGGCTATACGAGGGCTACATTATTGTAGGGGGTGGAATTAAAAACAAAGACACTGCCACAGGCTTGTGGGCTGCTGGTGCCGACTTATTGGTTTGTGGTAATGGATTTGAGGAAGATGAAACGCTTTTGGAAGTGTTGGGGCAAGCATTGGAACAAGAAATATTGAATCCATGAAATCATTACTGCGTAAACAAGCTTTTTTCATAATTCCATACACTATAATTTTCATGACCACGTCTCTTGTGGTTTTGTTATACAACCGGGAGGAAATTCAACTCACCCTAAACAGTTACCATAATTCCTTTTGGGATCTCTGTT